>QKGY01000250.1 GCA_003250235.1 Desulfuromonadaceae bacterium | reverse complement strand
TGTCGAGACGGAGGTAGTTTTTATGAAACGCGTTCTGATTGTCGATGACAGCATCTCGGTTGCCCGTCAACTGGAGAAAATCCTCACCGCCTCAGGCGAGTTTGACGTGGTCGGTCATGCAAAGAACGGCATGGAGGCCATCCGCATGAGCCAGACCGAATCCCCCGAAATTATCTGCATGGACATGAATATGCCGGTCATGGACGGACTCACCGCCCTGCGAACCCTTGTAGCCTCAGGAAAAGGATACAAGGTGGTCATGGTGACGTCTCTGGGGGGCGTGGGGGAGAAATACCAGGAAGCCTTGAAACTGGGGGCACTGGACGTCATCTCCAAACCCTTCGAGGAGCAGAGCGTTCTCAAAACGCTGCGCACCCTTTGATCCGGAGACCGTTCGCCCCCAACAGTCCCCCCCTTTGAAGACGAGGAGTCGTATATGGCGGTAAAATTTTTCGGGCAGTTCCTGATGGAAATAGGTGTCATATCCCGGGACGCCCTCCTCAAAGCCGTACAACTGCAGGAGTCAACCAATCTGAAATTCGGTGAAATCGCAATGACCATGGGTTTTCTCACCGAAGCGCAGATCGAGAAAATTCACGATGCCCAGCGCTCGGAAGATCTCCGGTTCGGCGACATGGCCCTGAAGCTTGGGCTGATCAACGTCAAGCAGATGCAGCAGATCCTGACACGGCAGAAAAACGGTCATCTCTATATCGGCGAGGCCCTCATCCGCGTGGGCGCACTTCGCGAGGCCGACCTGCCCGGTTACCTGGATGCCTTCAAGGCCGATCAGGCGCCCTATGTCGTGGATGGCGTGGCGATTCCTCCGGCCATGCCGCACATCCCCCTGCTGGAAATCTTCGTCGATCTGACCTTCAAGATGCTTTGCCGTATTGCCGATCTTCCTCTGCGTCAGGGCCGCTGTCTGGAGAGCAACGACTGGCCTTCCGGGGATGTGGTCGCGGCCATGGATTTTTCGGGGCCGGTGAACGGACGCTATATACTGGCCGTCTCCACAAAGGTTCAGAAAGCCCTGGCCAGGGCGATTCTCAAGGAAGACAACGTGGACAACGAACCGCAAGAGGTTCTGCAGGACACCGTCATGGAGTTCATCAACATCGCCTGCGGCAATATCGTGGCCAAAGCAACCCAGTTAGGACTGGCCCTGGAGATTCACCCTCCCGAGATCCTGGTGATCGCCCCCGGCAAAACAACGCCGAAAGCGACGAGAAACCTGCGTTTTCCGATGTTTCTGCCCGATGGAGACACCCTTACCCTTCAGGTACAGATTGCCCCCTGACCGATCCCGTCCCGGACCGGTACCGGACATCCGGTACCGGCCGTATCGACACCAGGCGGAACACCACGTCAATTCAGCATCTTAGCCGGATAACTGTTGCCAGTGCCGTTGTAAAAATGCTAGGTTGGACCGTTCGGAACCTGAAGCCAGAGGATCCGGCCGCGACGGGGGCGGGGGGGACATCCTCCACCACCGTTGTCCACTCTATCAACCCCGGGGTCATCCTATGTTTGTCTCTCTGAATCTTCGCTGGAAAATCCTCCTGGCCCTTCTCGCCTTTGCCGTGGTCCCCATGGCGATCGCCCTGACCTTCATCGCGCAACTCAACGGCCAGCAACTGGAAAAAAACATGCAGGCCCGTGCCAAGGTTGTATCGGGATTCGTCGAGCGCAGCACGACCTACGCACAGCTGGAACAGACCAACTACATCCGCCTGTTGGCCAAAAACCCTCTCATGGTCAATGCCATCTACTCCGCGGGGCTGTCGGGAAGCACCGATCAGCTCACCAGCGCATTCAACGGCATCCTGGAGACATTTCACTTCGATCTGATCGAAGCGCTGGACGGAAAAGGGAACCTGCTTCTGCGTGAGGGGCCACCGGTGGACCCGGCCCAGGCAAGCGGCAAGGGACACCCGGTCATCCAGGCAAGTCTGGAAGGGGAGGCCTTTGCCGCCATCGACCTGTTCGACGGACGCCTGGCCATCGTCGCTGCCGCACCCGCTCAACTCATGGGAGATCCTATCGGTCACCTGGTCGGGGTGATTTTTCTTGACGATGCCTTCGCCACCCAGATCAGTTCCCTGAGCGGTGCGCAGATTGCCTTCTTCGATGAAAAAGGGGTGTTTTCGGCGACGCTCAAAGATCTCGGCACCATCAACCCTTCCATCTTTGCGGCCACGGATACAGAAAAGAGGGCGTATTCCGAGGATGAACTCATTCCCAAGAGAATCCGCTATCTCACCCTGGACGGAACACCCTATGCACTTTTCAT
The DNA here is from genome assembly GCA_003250235.1 of Desulfuromonadaceae bacterium. Lineage (GTDB taxonomy): Bacteria > Desulfobacterota > Desulfuromonadia > Desulfuromonadales > SZUA-540 > SZUA-540. The sequence continues at coordinate 1,445 of QKGY01000250.1, read as the reverse complement.
CAACACCTTCGGCGGGGCCAAGCGCGGCGTCATCATGGCGCTGGACAACTCCGCCATGGCCGAAGGGAAAAGCCGTACCAACGCGATCCTGCTGTTCATTCTGGTTTCGGCTGCCGTTCTGGCCGCGCTGATCGGCAGAGCGCTGACCAACGGTATTGTCGGTCCGCTGTCTACGGTCGTCGCAACGCTCAAGGAGATCGCCGACGGCGAAGGCGATCTGACCCGCTACCTGCATGTCAGGGGCCGCGACGAGGTGGGGGAGCTGGCTTCCAGCTTCAACCGTTTTGTCGACCGCCTCGCCCAGATGGTCCGTCGCACCCGGCTGGCTGGCGACGGTCTCACCGACGCGGCGGTCCGGATCCAGCAGTCGTCACGCGAGGTCCGCCAGGATGCCCGTCTCCAGGCCCACTCTCTCGAAGAGTCCTACAAGGGCATCCAGGCCATCGACGGTTCGATCTCCGGCATCGCCGAAAGCACCGGTTCTCTGGTGGACGGCGTGGAAGCCAGCTCATCGGCCACCCTGGAGCTCAGTGCCACGATCGAGCAGATCGCCAAGCAAATGGAGAACCTCTTCGCCACCGTTGAGGAGGTAACCTCCAGTGAGATGTCCGTCTCCAGCCAGCAGATCAGTGACAATATCGCCGTACTCTCCACCTCCACGGAAGTCACGGCCTCCTCGATCTCCCAACTCGATGCCTCCATCAAGGAGATCGACGAAAACGCCGAGGCCACCAGCCACTTCTCCGAAGAAGCCGCTCAAGACGCCCAGCGGGGTAAAGAGGCCGTCGACGCAACCATCGAGGGAATCGGCGCCATCCGCCAGACAGTGGACCGGGCCGGGGAAGCCATTGAAGAGCTGGGGAACCAGTCCAGAGCCATCGGACGAATCCTCACCGTTATCGACGAGGTGGCCGATCAAACCAGCCTGCTGGCCTTGAATGCCGCCATCATCGCCGCGCAGGCAGGCGAACACGGCAAGGGATTTGCCGTCGTCGCCGAAGAGATCCGCGAACTGGCTGACAGAACCGCTGTCTCGACCCGCGAGATTACCGGCATCATCAACGGCCTGCAGCAGGGAACCGCCGAGGCCGTCCGGGCCGTTCAGGCCGGCAGCCAGAGAGTTCACGAGGAGGTCGAACGCTCGAAAACGACCAGCGAGGCCCTGGAAAAAATTCGTCAAAGCACCGGCATGGCCATGGAGCAGGTGCGCGGTATCGTTCGGGCCACCCAGGAGCAGTCGCGGGGAAGCCGTCAGATCACCAAATCCATCAACCAGATATCCACGATGCTCAATCAGATCGCTGCCGCCGTGAATCAGCAGTCGGCAGGAAGCCGCCAGCTTTCCCGGGCCGCCGAAGCCATGAAAGAGATTGCCCTGCAGGGCAAGTACGGCACCTCGGAGCAGGCCAAAGGGAGCCGCCAGATCAACGCCGGCATGGAGAAAA
>QKGY01000442.1 GCA_003250235.1 Desulfuromonadaceae bacterium | reverse complement strand
AGCTCAAGCCCGACCCGGTTGCCCGCTTCGAACATCCTGGCCACGGTGCAGTTCAGCATATTGCGGGCGCTGGTCGCTTCCGGGTGACGTTTGAACAGGGTGATGTCCTTGGACGATAGCTCGAACATCCCCATGGGCTCGCTGCTGCCGGCTGACAAGATGATCTCCTGGTCTCCCCAGCGGTAGGAGAAAAGTCCGTCGTGCGGATGCGGGTTGTGCAGTTCGAGCAGATTGATATAACCGACCTGACTGCTGCTCATGCGGCGCAAGGCCAGCTCGTGGGCGGTGATCTGGCTCTTCAGGCTGCCGCAGGCAAATTCGAGCACCTTCTCCGTCATCAGACGCATTTCGTTGAGGGAATGGCTGATGAACAGCAGCGGGATGTCGAATTCCTCAAAAACCTTCTTCAGGTACGGAATGATCTGATATTTGAGCTCGCCGTCCAGGCCGGTGAGGGGTTCATCCATGAGGATCAGCCGGGGGCACGAGAGCACCGTGCGTCCCAGGGCTACGCGCTGGCGCTCTCCCCCCGAGAGACTGTCGATGCGACGGTCGAGCAAGGGAGCGATGTTGAGAACATCGATCAGGTCTTCCGGAGCGATCTTGCGCTCTTCGGCGCGTATGCGCTTGTAGCCGTAAAGCAGATTGCGTCGCACGTTCATGTGGGGAAACAGGTGCGAATGCTGGAAAACGACCCCGATGCGACGTTTTTCCGGGCTGAGGTTGATCCCCTGTTCGCTGCAGTAGAGCAGGTCGCCGTTCAACCGGATGAATCCGCTGTCCGGTTTGAGCAGTCCGGCCAGCATGTGCATCAGAGACGATTTGCCACTTCCCGAAGGGCCGAAAACGCCGATACGACGTCCCTCAACGGCAAAGCTGGCGGAGAAGGTGAAATCGCCGAGCGTCTTTTTCAGAGACAGGTCGAGTTTCATGGCTTTCTCCCGCGGCTGAAGCGCTTGACCAGCCACTCGTTGAAGATCAGGACGCCGAGGGCGAGGACGATGGAGACCAGGCACAACCCCAGGGCCATGCGGTCGCCTCCAGGGGTACTGGTATAGCCGTAGATGGCCAGGGGGATTGTCTGGGTCACCCCGGGGATGTTGCCTGCGATAATGATGGTGGCGCCGAATTCGCCGAGGCTGCGGGCAAACATCAGGGAGGCGCCGGCCAGAATGGCCCTTCCCGACAGCGGCAGAATGACGGTAAAGAGGGTGTCGTACCAGCGGGCACCCAGGGTCCGGGACGCCTGGATCAGTTTTTCGTCGATATCCTCCATGCCGATGCGGATGGAGCGCACCAGAAGGGGAAATCCCACCACCATGGAAGCGATCACGGCGGCTTTCCAGGTGAAAATAATGCGAATGCCCCAATCGGAAAGCAGCCCGCCGAGCCAGCCCCGGTTGCCCAGGAGCAACAGCAGCAGGTATCCGACCACGACCGGCGGGAGTACCAACGGCAGATTCAGAATGCCGTCGACCAGGGGTTTGCCGGGCATGCGGGAGAAAACCAGCAGATAGGCGGCAGCAAACCCGAAGGGCAGCGACACCAGGGTGGCGGTAATCGCCACCTGGGCCGACAGTACCATGGCCTGCAGGTCGGTTGGGGAGAAGTCCAGCATCGGTACGATCCTTATGGCGTTATCTTACGACGAAACCGAATTTTTTGAGGATTTGCCCGGCGGCGTCGGTTTTCAGAAAATCATAGAAGGCTTTGGCGTCCTTGTTGTCTGCCCCCTCCGCGGTAAGCCCGATGGGGTAAGCGACCTCGGTATAAAGGGCCTGGGGTACTTCGAAGAGAATCACTGCCTCTTTGGCCAGAAGGGCATCGGTTTTATAGACGAAGGCCCCCTCGGCTTCGCCACGTTCGGCATAAACGAGGGCCTGACGAACATCCTGGGCCATCACCAGTTTGTCTTTGAGGGCGTCATAAAGTCCGGCGGCTTTAAAGGCCTGTTCGGCGTATTGTCCGGCCGGGACGCTCTGGGGGCTGCCGATGGCGATGCGCTTGAGGTGAACGAGGTCCTGCATGGAGACAACCGGGAGTCCCTTCGCACCGACAAAGACCAGGGAATTGTAAGCGAAGGTCCGCACGGTCTCGGTGGGGATGCGTTTTTCATCGACCAGATAGGTCATCCATTTGGGGTTGGCGGAGATAAAAATATCCGCCGGGGCACCCTGGGCGATCTGTTTCGCCAGAGCGCCGGAAGAGGCAAAATTGGCAAGAAGGACGACATCCGCCGTTTTCTTCTGATAGGTGGCGGAAAGTTCCTTGACGGCGTCGGTCATGCTGGCGGCAACGGAAAGGTGGATTTCTCCCGCCAGGGCGGATGAGCTCAGAAGCAGGGTGAGCAGCAAGGCAATGGATAGACTGCGCATGGCGAAACTCCTTTCAAGACATAGGAAAAGGTCGGTGGGCTGACCTAGCCTGGGGAGGGGAGTTGCCGGCGTCCTTGGCGGGAAGCTTCCCTTGACAACGTCATGATGATGTCATATAGTCACGATCATGTCAAAAGAAAATTTCGTGATCACCAACCACATTCGAAGGATGCGCGAGGATCGGGGCTGGTCCCAGCAGGAACTGGCCCAGAGGGCCGGCCTGTCCAGAACGGGGGTCAGCGCCATCGAAGCGGGCCGCCTGATTCCCTCGACAGCTGCCGCTCTGACCCTGGCTGCGGCGTTCGGCTGTCATGTCGAGGATCTTTTCGCCCTGGCCGATCATGAGGCCGCCAGCTGGGCCTGGCCGCCACCGCATGATCCCTGCCGGTATTGGCGGGCCATGGTCGGTTCCCGGCAGTTGCTGTATCCGGTCGAAGCCAGTCCTCTTGGCACCGTCCCCCACGATGGGGTCTGGCGGGAAGGACGGTTTAAGGATCATCCCTTTGCCGAGCCTGTTCGCACATTGGTCATGGCCTGCTGTGACCCTGCGGTGGGGCTTCTTGCCAGCGAGTATGCGCGGCAGACGCCGTTCCGGTTGCTGGTTCTGCCGCGGGGCAGCCGGACTGCCATGGAACTGCTGGCGGCGGGTCTGGTCCATGTGGCCGGGCTGCATCTCGGTAGCGGTGTGGACGATCAGGGGAATAAAAAAGTGGCTGCCGACATTCTGGGGCAGGGTTTTCAGTTGCTGCGGGTCACCGACTGGGAGGAAGGCCTTGCTCTTGCGCCAGGTCTGGCATCTGGCGGAGTCGGCAGCATCCTGCGTTCCGATCTGCGCTGGATCGGGCGGGAACCCGGCTCCGGTGCCCGTCAGGTTCTGGATGAACTCAGCGAAGGGCGCATTGCGCCTCCCCATATCGCCCGCGATCATCGCGGGGTGGCTCAGGCGATCCGCAGCGGATTCGCCCAGGCCGGGGTGTCGGTTCGCCTGGTGTGTGACGAGGAGGGCCTCGATTTCCTGGTCGTGCGTAAAGAAGCCTACGAGCTCTGCATCCCGGAGCTTTCTCTGGAGGATCCGCGCATTCGCGCTCTCATCGAGGTGGTTCAGTCTCCCTCGTACCGTAAAATGCTCGACGAACTCCCCGGCTATGACAGCCTGAAAACCGGCGAATCCGAAAAGATCACAATGCGCTGATTTCCATCGGATCAGGTCATTTTTTTCTCCATGGCGGCGATGGCTTTCATGGCGGCGATGACGCTGTCGGGATTGAGGGAGATCGAATCGATTCCCTGCTCGACCAGAAAGGCGGCGAAATCGGGGTGATCGCTCGGGGCCTGGCCGCAGATGCCGATCTTGGTGCCGGTCTTTTTCGCGGCCCGTATCGCCTGGGCGATGGTCGTCTTGACCGCCTCGTCCCTCTCGTCGAAAAGGTCCCTGAGAATGGCCGAGTCGCGATCGACCCCCAGCACGAGCTGGGTCAGGTCGTTGCTGCCGATGGAGAAGCCGTCAAAACGTTGCGCGAATTGTTCCGCCAGCACCACGTTGGCGGGGATCTCCACCATCATGTAGACTTCCAGTCCTTTTTCTCCTCTCTTCAACCCGTTGTCGGCGAGAACCTCGAGCACCCGGTCGGCCTCTCCGAGGGTCCGGCAGAAGGGAATCATCACGATGACGTTGGTGAGGCCGATGGTCTCGCGAACCCGCCGGATAGCGGCGCATTCCAGCGCAAAGCCGGCCCGGTAGCGGTCGCTGTAATAGCGTGAGGCTCCGCGAAACCCGATCATGGGATTTTCCTCGGCGAACTCGAACTGGCGACCGCCGATCAGCTCGGCATACTCGTTGGTCTTGAAGTCGCTCATGCGCACGATGACCGGCTCGGGGTACTGGCTGGCGGCGATGGTGGCGATCCCCTGGCTGAGCTGGTCGACGAAGTATTCCTTCTTGTCGTCGTAATGGCGGGTCAGCTCCCGTATCTGTTTCTTGGCGTTCTTGTCCTCCAGATCGTCGAAGTGCACCAACGCCATCGGGTGAATCTGGATAAGGGCGTTGACGATAAACTCCATGCGCGCCAGGCCGATCCCCTTGCACGGCAGGCGCCACCAGCGAAACGCCGCGGCCGGACTGGCGATGTTCATCATGATGCGGGTGCGGGTTTCGGGCAGGTCTTTCAGGCTGACCTCCGTCTGCTCGAAGGCGAGGAGACCGTCGTAGATTTTCCCCTCGTCCCCCTCGGCGCAGCTCAGGGTGATCTGCTGTCCGTCCTTGAGCTCCGAGGTGCCGATGCCGGTGCCGACTACGGCGGCAAGACCGAGTTCGCGGCTGACGATGGCGGCGTGCGAGGTGCGTCCGCCATGATCGGTGATGATGCCGGCGGCCTTCTTCATCACCGGCACCCAGTCGGGATCGGTCATGCCCGTGACCAGGATGTTCCCTTCCTCAAAGCGTTCGATCTCGCTGGCGCTCTTGATGATCTGCACCGGGCCGGAGGCAATTTTCTCGCCGATGGCCAGGCCGGTCAGAAGAACGGTCCCCTTTTCCTTGAGCACATAACTTTTGAGGACGCCGGCCTGGCGGCGTGACTGAACCGTCTCGGGGCGGGCCTGGACGATGAACAGCTCGCCGGAGTCTCCATCCTTGGCCCATTCCATATCCATCGGTTTGCCGTAATGTTTCTCGATCGCCACCGCCCAGCGGGCCAGTTGCAGAATCTCGGTGTCGGAGAGAACGAAAGAATGACGTTCGCTGGCCGAGGTTTCGGTGTTCCGCGTGGTATGGGCGGCGCTGCGGGCATAGACCATCTTTTTCTCTTTGGTGCCGAGCTTTTTATGCAGGATGGGGCAGAGTCCCGCAGTGTCGAGGTGCGGTTTGAATACCAGATAGTTGTCCGGGTTGACCGTCCCCTGTACCACATTCTCGCCCAGGCCCCAGGCGGCGTCGATCACCACGACCTGGGGAAAACCGGTTTCGGTGTCGAGGGAGAACATCACGCCGGCACCCGCCCTGTCGGAGTGCACCATCTTCTGGACTCCGACGGACAGGGCGATTTTCAGATGGTCGAACCCTTTGGTCTCCCGGTATACGATGGCCCGGTCGGTAAAAAGCGAGGCAAAGCACCGGCGGCAGGCCTCGAGAAGTTCTTCTTCGCCGCGGATGTTGAGGAACGTTTCCTGCTGTCCGGCAAAGCTGGCGTCGGGAAGATCCTCGGCGGTGGCGCTGCTGCGCACGGCCACGTCAAGCTCCTCCTGGCCTTCCCTGCGGCAAAGCTCCCGGTAGGCCTGACGGATGGCCTTGTCCATGGGCTCGGGCCAGTGGCTGCGACGGATTAGAGTGCGGATGGCCTCGCCGGCCTTCTGCAGCGAGATTTCGCTCTTGCGGTACTCGTCGAGATGCCGGCGGATTTTTTCATCCAGAGCGTTGGCCTTGAGGAACTGCCGGTAGGCCGTAGCGGTGGAGGCAAAACCGTTCGGGACACGTATTCCGGCCGCGCTGAGAGTTCCGATCATCTCTCCGAGCGAGGCATTTTTTCCCCCCACCCTTGGGACATCCTGAATGGTGAGATTCTCGAACCACAGGATTGAACTGTCATCTGTTGTCATGGTCTCGCTCCTTCCCACGGAAACCTTCCCCTTCCATGTCTAGCACTGGCGGACCGCTTGTCAACACGCGGGAGAAACCCTGCTGCGCAGGTTGACAGAGGGGGGACGGGGACGTATGGTGAGGACTCCGGTGTCCGGGGAACCTGATTGAAAGGAGGGTCGTTCATGCGTTCTGATGAACCGCGTCATAACGGAACTATTCTTTCCGAATACAGCCAAAATCCGGCAGGGTTGCTGCCTTCGGCCCTCGAAGAATTTTCGTCTCTGACTCGCGCGTTGCGTGACAGCCATCCGGTGGTTTTTCTCGATTACGATGGCACCCTGACACCCATCGTTTCGCGGCCGGAAGAGGCCTTGCTTGCGGAGCAAACGCGTCAGGCAATCCGCCACCTCGCGGCCCATTGCCCTGTGGCTATTGTCAGTGGCAGAGACCTCCGAAACGTGAGAGCCCTTGTGGCTCTGGATGAAGTGATCTATGCCGGCAGCCACGGGTTCGATATCGCCGGGCCCGCAGGCATGGAGATGGTTTACCAGAAGGGGGTGGCCTATCTGCCGGCCCTGGATCGTGCGGAGAACATGCTGCGGGACAGCCTTGCCGCCATTGCCGGATGCCAGATCGAGCGCAAGAAGTTCGCCATTGCCGTTCACTTCCGCCGCGTTGCGGAGGCGCAAGTTCCCGCGGTTGAAAATCAGGTCGACCGCATTCTTGCCGAAAGTGCCGGGCTGAGGAAAACCGGTGGCAAGATGATCTTCGAACTGCGGCCGGATATTGATTGGGACAAGGGAAAGGCGCTGCAGTGGCTTCTGGATCGGATGTCTGCCGGCATGAAGAGCAGGGTTCCGGTCTACCTGGGCGACGATCTTACCGACGAGGACGCTCTGCGGCAGATCCGCGGATGGGGCATCGGCATCCGGGTCGGCGAGGAAAACGTCCCGACCGGGGCCTCCTACCGCCTGAAGAATCCCCAGGAGGTAGGTCTTTTTCTGGACGTTCTTGCCGACCATCTGGCGGAAAAGGACAGCCGCTGATTCTTTCTTCGCTGCAGGCGTTGACCCCGATGTCCCGCTCGCGATAAAGTGCCTGTAAAACCCATTTCGGAGGTTCGCTATGCTGGTATCCCACGTACGTGACGTTAAGAAGATCCCTATGCCGATAGAGGGCGCCAAGGATGTCATGAAGCAGCTGCTCGTCGGCAACGCCGAGGGGTGGACCGATCACGCCATGCGACTTTTCACCGTTGGTAAAAGCGGTCACACGCCCAAGCACAGTCATCCCTGGCCTCATATCAACTATATTGTCAGCGGTTGCGGCGAACTGGAGGTTAACGGCAAGGTTCACGCCGTAGAGGCCGGCTCCATCGGATTTGTCCCTGAGAACGCCGAGCATCAGTTCCGCAACGTTGCCGATCAGGACTTTGTCTTTATCTGCATCGTTCCCAACCGGGGGGAATATTAGTCGCGATTCTCCTGCGATCCGTCTACAACGCAAAAGCCCGTCCCCAGGTAGGGGGCGGGCTTTTTTATGTCGAAACCGCAGGGTCAGCGCAACACGCCTAGGATGAGACGGCATGGCGGATTTCCATCCGCCCGGAATCGTGCTCAGAAAGGGTGTCGGCATGATGATGCCAGACCAGAGCGTGGATGCGTTCAAACCACGTCTGTTTCCTGGGGGACTTGAACAGGATATGGTCACAGCTGGATATTTCCCCGTCTGTCAGAGTTCCCAGGCCGACAATCAAGGTCGAAGGGCTGAAGGTACGGACAAACTGGGCCACGTGGGAGCCGGAGAGCCCCGGCAGGCGAAGGTCTGTCACCACCGCGTCGAAATGATCCAGACAGAAGAGCTTGAGCCCTTCGAGACCGCTCGCAGCAGGGTGGACATGGACCCCTCGGCGCACAAGCCAGGTTTCCAGGCGGGTGGCTTCTTCAGGGTCGTTCAGGATCAGAAGCAGGGAGGGCTGAGGCATGGTCGTTCCTCCTGATGAAGGGGACATGGCTCGGTAAAGCCACAGACGGCACCCTGCCTGGATCGATGCCGAAGAGGGCAGGGTGCCTAAGCGCCTGCAAGAGGGGGGAGCAGGCGCCGAACCAAACTCTTGTCTAGAGATCGTTGTCGCCAAACCCGGGACCGGGACCCGGATGATGCGGCCTGTCATTCTGGACGCGCTCCTGCATCAAGGGGCGCAGCTTCTTGGCCAGCTCCCTTTGCTCCGGGGTGAGAACAGCCTGGATCTGGTTCTGGACCCGGGCGCGGTTGACGATCATTTCGATGCGGGTCTCGGATTGGGAGGCGGCCAGGGTTCGGACGGCTTTTTCATCAAAAGGCTCCGCCTCGATGACCTCCTGCAGTTTTTTGCGGTTTTCCATCAGACTTTGACGCAAGGGAGCCGTACTTTCTTTTTCGGCTTTGAGGATGGTACGGATCTGTTCCTGCTGTTGGGGAGTCAGATCGAGCACTTCAGCCAGTTTCCCGCGAAAAGGACCGAGGTCATCTGATTTTTCGGCCATAGCCGGCGAAGCAGGGGGCGGGCCGTCCGGTTGGCCGAAGGCCATGGCGGGAGAGGTCAGGAGGCCGAAGCCTCCCAGGGTGGTCAGCAAGCTGAGAGCGATGACTGATTTTCTCATAGGGTTCCTCCTTGATGTGGAACACAAAGGCCGTGCCGCCATTCGGATGTGCGGCTGACGTTTTGTGTTCCGTAGTATTGGTTAGGAGAATACCCACTTTTATCTTAAGAGAGTGTTAAGAGTCGGCTTCGGAAGGTTAAGTTTTGTAAGGAGAGTCCCACCTGCCTTAACAGTCATCAACGTTCTGTCGCGTCAAGGGGGAGTTTCAGTGTCACGACAAGCCCTCCCCCGTTGGCGTTGGCCGCGTCGACGAATCCGCCGTGCAGGCGCACGGCCCTGTCGGTGATGGCTAGGCCAATACCCGTCCCGCCGCTGTCGCGATCCCTGGCATCGCTGACCCGGTAAAAGGGTTCGAATATCCGTTTCAGAAAGGGTTCTTCCAGCCCCGGTCCGTGATCGCGGATTCGAATGATGGCCTCGCGGGTATCCGCCAGAACGGCTTCTTCCAGGGAAATTTCGACGGCCGAGTTCTCGGCAGTATGACGAATCCCGTTGCGGACCACGTTTTCGATGGCGCGACGCAGGATCTCCGGGTTGCCGGTAAGGTGCAGGGGACGATCCGCCGTAACGCTGACCGTCCGGTTGAGAGCCCTGGCTTCAAAATCGGCATCGCCGGCGATATCGAGCACCATCTCCCTCAGATCGATGGGCTCCCGGTCCATGCTGCCCAGCACCCGCTCCGCCTGGGTCAGCGACAGAAGCTGACCGATCAGTTCGTTGAGGCGCTCCGCCTCCCGGTCGATGCGGTCGAGGGAGAGCTGGGCCTCCGGCCCCGACTTCTGCCGTGCCAGCTCCAGGGCGACGCTGAGGCGCGCCAGAGGAGATCTCAGCTCATGGGAAATATCCCGCAACAGACGTTTCTGGGCCTCGACAAGCCCCTCGACCCGTTCGGTCATCCGGTCGAAATCATCGGCAAGGCCGGCGATTTCATCCTGGCCGGGAACGTCGGGACGCACCCGGTGCGTAAAGTCACCGGAGGCGATTTTGCGGGTGGCGAGGCGAAGTTTTTCAATGGGAGCCGTAACGGAGCGCGCCAGCAGGAAGCAGATGATCCCGGTGATCAGAAAGGTGGCGATCAGACGGGGGGCCAGATGGTACGGGTTGAGAAGCCTTTCGATGGGTCCTGGAGGGTTCAGCCGGACCAGCAGGGTATAGCGTTCCAGCCCGGGCATGGCGACCCAGAGCCCCTCTTTGCCGGGCTGCACCTGGATTTCTCCTGTCTGTGCGGCCATGATGGCCATGAGCCTGGCCCTGGGATGCAGCATCTCGCCGCTTAGAGGGCCCAGTTCTCCTTGAAACAGGAAGAACTGTCGGCCGGTTTTTTTCTGCAGTTCCCGCGTCTTGACCAGAAGGCTGGCCCGTCCTCCGTGATCCAGCGCGTGAACGAGTTCCATCCCCTGCTCATACATGATTTTCCGTTTGCGGGCCACATCCGCGCGGAAAGGGTCGCTGGTCAACGCCATGATGATTCCGAAGGCGCCGATGAGGGTCATGGCCAGCCAGAACCAGAGGAATATCTTAACGAAGAGCTTATGCATCCTGATCTCCGGTTTGTGATTTTGGGGGAAGGGCATATTGGTAGCCGATACCGCGCACGGTTTTGATCCGCTCGCTATTGGCGCTGAGGTGGCCGAGTTTTTTGCGCAGACTGCTGATGTGGACATCGATGCTGCGGTCATAGGGGGAGAGCCGTCTGCCGAGCACGTTTCGCACCAGCTCCTCGCGGGGGATGACGTCTCCGGCCTGTTGGAGCAGAGCTTCGAGCAGGCTGAACTCGACCGAGGTCAATTCCACCGGATGCCCGTTCTGCAAAACCGTGCGTGTGCCCGGGTCGAGGACGACATCGCCGACGCTCAGCATCTTTTTCTGACCGGCATCTTTTCCTTTGGCCTGTATGGTCGCCTCCACGCGTCTCTGGATGGCCCGGATGCGGGCAACCAGTTCCCGAGGGTTGAACGGCTTGGCCAGGTAGTCGTCAGCCCCCAGTTCCAGCCCGACGATACGGTCGATGTCATCGCCCCGGGCGGTTAGCATCAGCACGGGTATCTTCGATTTTTCCCGGATGTGCCTCAGAACGTCGAAGCCGTTCATTACGGGGAGCATCACGTCCAGGACCACGAGGGCGTGCTCGCCCGAGAGGGCTCTTTGGGCGCCTTCATTCCCCTCGTGGGCCGTCTCCACCTCGAATCCCTCCGTACCGAGATAGTCGGTGAGAAGTTCGCAGAGTTCAAGGTCGTCATCTATAACCAGAAGCCGGTTCATCGTCATTTCCTTGGTATCTTGGGTCGCGGTTCAAAATGTGTTGGTGACTCCAGGTGTTCCGAAATGCGAACTCTTTTGGTCCCCTCCTGTCGAAGGCGATGGGGCCGGAGTCTGTGCATCCGATGGTCGCGTTCAAAAAAGAGAGCGGTTTGTGGTGAAACAACAACAGGTGAAGACGTAATTTCTCACGTTTTTTCAAATATTTATAAAATTTTAATGTTTGGTGCCTCTTTTCAGGCTGGCATGGGGATGCATTCTGGCAGAAAAATCAATTTCGGTTGATCCGGATTTGTCCATTGATTTCGAATCCCTACGCACAACTATCTGAAAAATAAGAATAATCTCATGCGATTTTTTCAAATGGAACCGGTCAATTGGTATGCTCTCTGCTTTTCCATTTGCCGACACTGAGGGCAAAATCCTGAAACCGGTGAGCCTTGACGGTCAAAAAAAAAATTTCCATGATCGCCCCATTTGCATCCTATGCAGTACGGTGACCGGAGGGTACCGCGGTCATCGAATCCCAGAGAAAGGAGGTGTACATAGGTCCAGGTTTCATCATGAGGTGATATTCGATAATACTCAACCATT
>QKGY01000090.1 GCA_003250235.1 Desulfuromonadaceae bacterium | reverse complement strand
CTGCAGGGTGACGTGACCATGCTTTTCAAAGACATCGAGATCAATCCCGCCCGCAGTGTCGCCGCGGTTTCCGGACCGGCCGGCATGTACCGCTTCACCAATCCGCTGCTCTTCCGTCTCGGCTTCGGGGACGATCAGGTGTATCTCAACCTGGAGCGTCACATGAAATGCGGTCTGGGTAAATGCGGCAAGTGTCAGATCAATGATATCTGTGTCTGTGAGGCCGGACCCATTTTCCCCTATAGTCGGATCAAACACCTGCGGGAGGCGATCGAACGATGAAGCCTCGCATAGGATTCTTTGATTTTACCGGCTGCGAAGGATGCCAGTTGAGTGTGCTCAATCTGGAGAATCAGTTTTTGGAACTGCTCGAACTGGTCGATGTCGTGGAGTTTCGCGAAATTATGGACGAGCGGTCAGGCAATCTCGATATCGCTTTTGTCGAGGGAAGCATCTCCCGCAGAGAGGATGTCCGTCGATTGCAGGGGATCCGCAAACGTACCAAGGTCCTGGTTGCGTTGGGGGCTTGTGCCGATACGGCGGGCATTAATGCCCTGAGTCACTTCAGAGATCTCAAGACACTGAAAACCGAAGTCTACGGTGACGGCAGCCTGATGCAGGATCTGGAGCATCCCATGCCTCTGAATGCTTATGTGGCCGTCGATGTGCGCATCCCCGGGTGTCCCATTGACGGCAAGGAATTTCTTGCGGTGCTGCAGGCCCTGTTGTTGGGGCGTGAGCCGGAATTGCCAAGTTATTCCGTGTGTGTCGAATGCAAGCTGGCCGAGCTGCCCTGCACCTTTGATCGCGAGCTGGTTTGTCTCGGTCCGGTGACACGGGCCGGGTGCCACGCCCAGTGCATCGAAGGGGGAGACCGCTGTCGGGGGTGTCGCGGCATGGTCGATAATCCCAGGGCGACCCCGTACTACCGGATCCTGGAAACCCACGGGCTGAGCGAAGAGGATATTCTTCGCGAGTTTCGCACTTTCAATATGCGGGGGGGAGGGCAGGAATGAAAATCACCCTCGATTATCTGACCCGTCTGGAAGGCCACGGACATCTGGTGATTGATGCCAGCAACGGTGAACTCAAGGAATGCCAGCTCAATATCGTTGAGGCTCCCCGTTTTTTTGAAGGTATGCTTCAGGGGCGTCACTTCAGCGATGTCGCCCCGATTGTCGCTCGTATCTGCGGTGTTTGCTCCAATTCCCATACCCTTGTTTCTCTGGCCGCTACCGAGCAGGCCCTGGGGATACGGGTCAGCGAACAGACCCGCGGGTTGAGAACCCTTCTGGCTTTCGGAGAGATTCTTCAGAGTCACCTTCTGCATCTCTTCTTCATGGCAGCACCGGATTACCTGGGTGTCACCAGTCTTCTGCCTCTGGCGAAAACCCGACGCGATCTGGTGATGAGAGCGTTGCGCCTGAAACGGCTCGGCAATGAAATCTGCGAAGTGGTGGGGGGACGCGCCGTGCATCCTGTCACCCCTTGTGTCGGCGGGTTCTCGGGGGTGCCGGAAGCTGCCGCGCTTCAGGGGCTGAGGAGACGCCTTGTGGACGCTCTGCCCGATTTGGAGGCTACGGTCGAGCTGTTTGCCGGTTTTTCTCTGCCCGATTTTTCGCGGGATACGGAATTTCTGAGCCTCACGGCCTCTGACGGATATCCGCTGGATGGCAGGGTTCTGGAGTCCAGCGACGGTATCCGGACACCCGTCGAGGATTACCGGGCTGTTATCGAAGAATACGTTGTCCCCCATTCGACGGCGAAGTTCGCCCGGGCCTCCCGGGAGACCTTTATGGTCGGGCCCTTGGCACGGTGGCAGACCGGACGAGAAAAACTCTCCCCCATGGCGCGCAGCGTGGCTTCGGCCGTGGCCCTGGAGACGGGAAGTCGCAATTCCTACAAGATCCTGCTTGCCCGTCTGGTTGAAGTGGTTCATTGCGTTGAAGAGGGAATTCACCTGATCGATCATCTTCTGCAGCAGGGAGTCCGCTCAGAACGTGTCGCAGTGATGCCCAGGGCCGGCGACGGGGTGGCGGCTATCGAAGCTCCCCGGGGGACGCTGATTCACGCATACAGCTATAACCGTGACGGATACCTCGAAAAGGCCGATTGCCTCATCCCCACGGCCCAGAACCTGGCGAATATCGAAGCGGATCTGCGCGAGAGGATCCCGGCCCTGCTGGGGTTGCCGATGGAAGAACTCAGCCGACAGCTGCAGATGCTTGTCCGGGCCTATGATCCGTGCATCAGTTGCTCAACCCATATGCTTCGCATAGATTTCGTTTGAAATAAACCATACACGATGGAACCCCTTAGCCAGGATATTCGGGTGATCGCCCTTGGTAACCCCTTGAGAAGGGACGATGGCGTCGGCCTGGAGGCCCTGAATCGTCTAAAGCAGCAGGACTGGTCTGCCAGTGTTCGCTTTATCGACGGGGGGACCTGCGGCGTTGACCTGCTATCGTTGCTGGAGGGCGCTACCCGGGTGATCATCATTGATGCCGTCGAGATGCGGCAGCAACCCGGTCGTTTCGCCCGGTTCCATCCCCAGGATGTGGTTCTGCCTGACCGTGAAGCGCGAGGACTTTCCGTACACCAGGCAGGCCTTGCCGAGGTCCTGGCGCTTGGGGAAGCGTTGGACATCCTTCCGCCCATCGTCCTGTACGGGGTACAGCCCGAGAGAACGGATGAAGGAATCGGCTTGTCTTTGCCGGTATTGCAGGTTCTTGACTCCCTCGTTGAGGCGGTTTCTTCAGAACTAGAACGTTTACAGAGGCTCTCTCCTGACGTGGGTACGGATTCCACTCGGAAAGGGTAGATAGAAAGAGGGCGCCGCTACTCGTGCATGTTTTGTAAGGGGCTTGCCAGGGAACTGAGAGGTGTCTTTTTTCTCTTGAAGTAAATTCCTACATATGTTAGTAATCTCCCTCTTGTCGGGGCGTAGCGCAGCCTGGTAGCGCACCTGCCTTGGGAGCAGGGGGTCGGAGGTTCGAATCCTCTCGCCCCGACCAAATGCGCGCCAGTAGCTCAGTTGGACAGAGCAACGGCCTTC
>QKGY01000310.1 GCA_003250235.1 Desulfuromonadaceae bacterium | reverse complement strand
GTCGGCATGCGCGGATCATCCCAACCGGCGACATCCTTGTTCTCCACCAGTTCGAGCAGTTTGCGCTTGCTCATCACGGTGTACTCAAGGTTCAGGCGGGCGAATTCAATCTGCTGGGGATGGCAAAGACCGTCAACGTTATCGAGGAACCAGTCATACAGAGGCCGGTGATCTTCAAACTCAAGGGTGCAGATGGAGTGGGTGATCCCTTCAAGAGCATCGGACAAAGGGTGGGCAAAGTCGTACATCGGATATATGCACCACGTGTTTCCGGTCCGGTAATGAGCCGCTCTCTGGATCCTGTACATGACGGGATCGCGCAGATTCATGTTCGGGGAGGCCATGTCGATCTTGGCCCTCAGGGTATGGGCTCCGTCTGGGAATTCGCCGGCACGCATCCGGCTGAAAAGATCGAGGTTTTCCTCCACCGATCGCGACCGGAAGGGACTCTCCTTGCCCGGCTCCATCAGGGTGCCCCGCAGGGAACGAACCTCTTCGGCGTTCAGACTGTCCACATAGGCCCGCCCTTTGATAATCAGCTGCCGGGCGAACTCATAGAGCTTCTCATAATAATCCGAGGCGTAATAGAGATGTTCCCCCCACGAAAAACCCAGCCACGCCACCGCCTCCCGGATGGCCTCGACGTATTCCGTGCTCTCCTTCTCGGGGTTGGTATCATCCAGGCGCAGGTGACAGCGCCCGTTGAAATCACCCGCAAGGCCGAAATTCAGGCAGATGGACTTCGCATGACCGATATGCAGGTAGCCGTTCGGTTCCGGGGGAAACCGGGTTACGACCGGTCCCGTGACACGGCTTTCCTTGAGATCGGCACTGATGATATTGCGAATAAAGTTGGAAACGGGAGATGTTTCTGGTGTTGTCATGGTTACGAACCCTTCCGTTAAAATCCTTGCAAAAAAGCCCGCCAGGGCTTTTTTCGATCGTATTCCAAAGCAGCCCGTACCGGGTTTGCCGGTTTATTTTTTCCTCAACAGGACCACCGCATGGGTCGAAATGCCTTCGGAGCGCCCCTCGAAGCCCAGTTTTTCCGTGGTCGTGGCCTTGACATTGACTCTGCCGGGCTCCGTGTCACAGACCTCGGCGATATGGGTGACCATCTCCGCAATGTACGGCGCCAGTTTGGGCTTCTGGGCAATCACCGTCGCATCGATGTTGCCGATTTCGTACCCCTTTTCCGCCGCCAGGGACATGACATGGCGAAGCAGCTTCAGGCTGGAGATTCCCCGGTAAGCGGGATCGGTATCGGGAAAGTGACGGCCGATATCGCCGAGAGCCAGGGCGCCGAGAACGGCATCGCAGATGGCATGAAGCAGAACATCGGCATCCGAATGCCCGAGCAGTCCCAGCGAATAGGGTATTTCCACCCCCCCCAGGATCAGCTTTCTGTCCGGAACCAGGCAATGGACATCATAGCCGTGACCCATACGTATCATCGTTGCATCCCTCTTTCGGCGGCATACAAGGCCTCAGCCACCAGCATATCCTCGGGGGTTGTAATTTTTATGTTGCGATAATCGCCTTCCACCATCGCCACTGGAAGCCCCAAACGCTCAACCAGGCTGGCGTCATCCGTTCCGATCACCCCGTCACGAAGCGCCATTTCATGCGCTTTGCAGATAAGCGCATAGCGAAAGGCCTGAGGCGTCTGGGCAGCCCAAAGCCGCGTGCGCGAGGGAGTCGAACATACCAGCCCCCCCTCGACCTCCTTGATCGTATCCTTGACGGGGACCCCGGCCAGCGCTGCGCCTGTTTTCACGGCAGCATCGACCAAAAGAGAGATTTTGTCCACGGGAAAAAACGGTCTGACCCCATCATGGATGAGAACGACGTCTTCAGGATCCGCGGAACAGGCAGCCAAACCGTTCCTTACCGAATCCTGTCGCTGCGCCCCGCCGGCCACAACCTGCCTGACCTTGGTGAAACCATATTCGTTCACCACATGGTTCAGACAATACTCTCTCTCGGCCTGGGGCGAGATCACAACGATGTCGTCGATCAACGGGTGGTTTTCGAAGCGTTCCAGGGTGTGTGCCAGGATAGGCCTACCGGCAAGACTCAGATACTGCTTATTGACAGAGGCACCCATGCGACTGCCCATGCCGGCGGCAGGGATGAGAACGATGACTCTCATGCAACTCCTGAGAAGACGTCCGGCTCTCATGCACCTCCGGCATGGAGGCGCACCGGCAGCCCGCTGCGTCTTTGTGTCTGTTAAGACGTAATCATCAAACAGAAAAACCAGGCGCCACAGCGCCCGGTTTCATAGGACATATCGGAGGGATCAATTCAGGAAGCAGTTCTCAACCCGCTCCACGACCAGGGTCTCTTCTTCCCCTTCGGCCAGAGCGATTTCCTTGACCAGCAGTTTACGCGCCAGCTCCAGAACCTTCTTTTCCCCGTAAGACAGCTCCTTGCCCTCTTTGATCAGGTAGAGTTCCCGCAGAACTTCTGCCACCTCAAACAGGTCGCCGGACTTGATCTTCTCGTTATACTCCCTCTGCCGCCTACTCCAAGAGGCCGTCGCGCCGCCATCGGTATGCTTGTCACCAAGCACGTCATACACGGAAGCGATCTGGTCTCTCCCGATCAGCCCGCGCAGCCCGACATTCCCGGCATTGGTCACCGGAACCATGATGGTCATATCGCTGTCAACGATGCGAAGGACGTAAAACTCATGCTTTTGCCCCGCGAACTCTTTTGCCTCGATGGCCTCGATTACACCTACCCCTTGAGAAGGATATACCGCCTTGTCACCAATTTTGAACATGGCTTCTCCCCTTTCGGAAAACCTTTAAAATTTACCACAAACAGGCCATTTGGTCAATATTGGCGGGATTTTTGACGGGAGAACCGTTACACAGCGCTATTTATCAATGCACCGAATACACGGCTGTGCTAGTCTGTTCCCTCTGTGCAAGCCCATCATTCGTAGCAGGAGACAGTTCTTCATGAAAATTGCCATCATCGGATCCGGCGCTCTCGGCCTTTATTATGGAGCCATGCTGCAGAGAGCCGGTCATGACGTGTCGTTTCTATTGCGCAGCGATTACCACGCCCTTGTCTCGAAAGGACTCCGTGTCACCTCGCCCAACGGGGATTTCCATCTTCCTACCGTGAAAGGTTTTCTCTCGGCTAAGGAAATGGGTGTTGCCGATCTGGTCGTCATCGGACTCAAGACGTTTTCCAATGATCAGCTCATTTCCCTGTGCCGCCCCGTCATCGGGGCGAATACCGCGATTCTCACCCTTCAGAATGGCCTCGGCAACGAGGATCTTCTTGCTGAGGCGTTCGGCCGCGAAAAGGTCCTTGGGGGCGTTGCCTTTCTCTGCTCCAACCGGGGCGAGCCCGGAACCGTTCACCATCTGGGGCAGGGTATGATCCGTCTCGGGGAGGTCGCCGGAGGCCTTTCGGATCGGGCCCGTCAGATTGCGACCCTATTCCAGGGCGCCGGGGTCCCGTGCGAAGCCGTTGCCGACCTCAAAAAAGCGCGGTGGGAAAAGCTCGTATGGAACATCCCCTTTAACGGACTCTGTGCCCTCACCCGCCAGCCCACCGGAAAACTCCTGTCCCTTCCCGAAATGCGCCGTGAGGTTGCCTCTCTCATGGAGGAGGTCATTGCTGGCGCCAATGCCCAGGGTATCAGTCAATCGCTGGACGCCAAGACCTTGGTTCCTCACATGCTCGAATTTACGGATGGGATGGGGGATTACAGTCCCAGCATGATGATCGACCGGATCGAGGGAAGGCCCCTGGAACTCGATGCGATCTATGGCATTGCCCTTCAAGAGGCTTTGGACAAGGGGGTGGACATGCGAAAAGTCCGGCTGCTGCATGCCCTGCTGCTTATCGGCGAAAAGATTTGAACGGAAAGACATCATAAAAAAAGGCCCCTTTGCAGGGGCCTTTTTTTATGTCAGTTGATCTGAACGATATTACCGTTCTGGACCTGCAGAAGGAACAATACTTTCTGCGCCTCTCCGTCAGGATCAAAGCTCGTTGCACCGGTAACCCCGGGATAGTTCATCACCCGCAGAAGTCCCTGCATCACGTCCTCCCGCGTACGGATTCCCGGTTGTTCCAGTACAGATAACAGGATATTGGCCACGTCGTATCCCTGAGCTTCGAGAATCGAAGGCTCCTCGCCGTACTGTTCATAATACCGGTTCACAAAGTCCTTCACAAAGGGGTAGGGACTGTAACGGAAAAAGCCGTCCACAAAGACAGCGCCGTTGACATAGGTTCCGGCCATCTTGATCAGATCCGGCGAATTCCACCCGTTGATCCCCAGAAGCTGGACATTCTCCACACCGTAGTAAGCCAGTTGGGGAACCAGCAGTCCGATCCTGTCGGCGTAATCCGGGATGAAAAGCGCTTCGAATCCCGCAGCCTGGCAGTCCGGCTTAGCCGGCGTTACCGTCTCAGCCGGATTCCGCTCTTCCGTTTTTGGGCTGTCCTCCTCATCGGGAGCATCGGGGTCCTGACCCAGAAGCAGTTTTATGGAGCGGCGGAAATCGGTCCCTTCAGCCGGGTAGCTCTGTACCTTGACCACGACACCGCCTCGGGCTTCCACTTCCCGAGAAAACAGCTCCGTCATTTCCTGACCCTGACGGGTTTCCGGATACAAGATGGCGAAACCGGTCAGGCCTCTCTCCATTACCGCATAGCGGGCCAGGGCCTGCACCTGCAACCGGCTGGTCAGGGAGTCGCTGAATACATAGGGACCTGTCTGGGCCAGCCCTTCTTTCTGGGAAATGGCCATCAGAGGGATTTTTTCCCGCTCCGCGGCCGTTGCCGCCGACGCCGAGGCAATCCCGGTGAGAGGACCGGCAATCGCCATCACCTTCTCCTCCCGGGCAAGTTCCAAAACATTTTTTTCCGTCAGGCCGGGATCGCTGCCGCCATCCCGGTAAATAAAGCGGATGGGCGGGTGAGATTCATTATAAGCCTTCGACGCCAGCTCTATCCCCTTGCGAACCAGATTGCCAAAGGCGCCATACCGGCCGCTCAGGGGCAGCACGACGCCAATGGCCCTCTGCAGCCAGGGCTGTCCGGTAATGCGCTCGAGCAGCTGAATGGCATCCCCCCGGTACGGAAAAACCACTGAAGAGCGAACAATGGTGTCCAGAAGCGTTTTGGATCTTTCCACGTCGTTTCGCTGAAAAGCGCGAGAGGCCATCTGCAGGGTGGCATCCAGACCCACAGGACCGTCACGAAACATGAAAGCGGCCTCTTCCAGGCTCGCATCGCTCATCCGGTCCCTCAGCTGCCGGTGGGCCAGTTGCAACAGTATCTCGATTTTTTCCGCGGGGGCGGTTTGCACCGCCTGATGGATCAGCACCAGTGATTCCAAGTTCCGGTTCAGCAGCGCATCCGCTTCGGCCATCGCCTGGAGCCGTCGAAGCTGATCCTCGCCGTTCAGGGCCGACGGGTCAAGCCCCACCAGCAAATTCAGTCCTTCCTCCGCTTTCCCCAAACCCACCAGGGCCATCCCCTCGACAAGATGCCCCTGCGTTCCCCTGTCATTTTCGGGCACCCGGCTCAGGTAAAGCACGGCCTGTTCGTTGTCTCCGCGCTGCTGGAGAATTTTGCCAAGCAGGATGTAGGCTTCATGGATATAGGGCGATTCGGGGAAACGTACCACAAATCCCCTCAGGCTGTTTAACGCCGCATCCTGCTGCCCCAGAGACAAAAGGCCCTTGCCCTCTTCAATGGCCAGGGCGTCAGGGCTCTGCGATGGCGCCATCTCTGCAGACGATTCAAGCGCATAGGCGGTTTGCGTCGGACACTGTCCAACGAGGCCGGACAGAACCAGAACGGAGATGAGGACGATTCGCTTCATGACTCCCCTTTCGGGACCGGGATAGGGTGCACGCAGACCCTCTCCCTGTGCAAAATTCTAGCCGAAAAGCTCTTTGACCTTGGACAGGAAGCTCTTGCCCAGAGGATGACACTCCTCCCCCTCTTCCCGGGCAAACTCCTCGAGAAGCTCCCGCTGACGCGCCGTCAGCTTTGTCGGCGTCTCCACCCGCAGGACAACCAGCTGGTCGCCTCGGCTGTAGCCCTGGAGCGACGGGAACCCCAGTCCCTGCAGCCGCATGACTTTTCCGGACTGGGTACCGGGAGCCACCTTCACCTTGACTTTCTTCTCGAGCGTCGGGACCTCGATTTCGCATCCCAATGCCGCCTGGACAAAGGATATGGGGGTTTCGCAAATGATATCCTGACCTTCGCGCTGGAACAGCGGATGCTCTTTGACCGTCACCACCACGAACAGGTCTCCGGGCGGTCCCCCCTGGGCACCGGCTTCCCCTTCGCCGCTGAGTTTCAGTCGGTTTCCGGTTTCTACCCCGGCGGGAATTTTCAGAGAAACGGTCTTCTTCCCTTTGACGCGTCCGGATCCACGACACTCCGGACAGGGGGATTCGATGATTTTCCCCTCTCCGGAACAATCGGGGCAGGGCCGTGTCAGCGAAAAAAAGCCCTGCTGGTAACGAACCTGGCCGGCACCACGACAGGTCGGGCAGGTCTTGGCGGAGGTGCCTTTTTTTGCCCCGCTACCGTCGCAGGCTTCGCAGGGCTGGTATTTCGGGATCTGAATCTTGGTCTCGACCCCGAAAGCGGCTTCCTCGAAGGTGATGGTCAGATTGTAACGCAGGTCATCGCCGCGCCGACCGCGGCCACGCCGGGATCCGCCCCCGAAGATATCCCCGAAGATGTCCCCGAAAATATCCTCGAACGGACTGCCGCCAAATCCGAACCCTTCTGACGAGAATCCGCCGCCGCCCAGCCCGGCATGGCCGTACTGGTCATAGGTCGCTCTTTTTTGCGGATCACAGAGAACCGCATAGGCCTCGGAGAGTTCCTTGAACTTCTCCTCGGCCGCCTTGTCGCCAGGGTTCTTGTCCGGATGAAACTTGATGGCCAACCGGCGGTAGGCCTTCTTGATTTCCGTATCGCTGGCGTTGCGGTTTACTTCCAGCACTTCATAGTAGTCGATCTTGGCCAAAACACAGTCCCCGACTTTACGGCCGCATGGTCTTATTCCCGCACAGGCGCCAATGCGTGCTCCGGTTATCCATCCACAAGCAGGAACAGGAGCCGCGGAAACGGCTCCTGTCTGCTACCACGACACCGCAGGGTGCCGGATTACTTTTTGTTGTCGTCGACCTCTTCGAACTCGGCGTCGACGACGTCCTCGGAACCTCCACCCGAAGCTCCCGCGCCGGGCTCTTCTGCAGCGGCCCCTTCGGCAGCCTGGGCCTTGGCGTACATGGCCTCGGCAAGTTTGTGACTGGCCTGAGCCAACTCCTCGGTTTTCTTCTTGATCTCCTCGGCGTCACTCCCTTCCATGGCCTTTTTCAGCGCCTCGGTGGCTTCTTCGATCTTCTTGCGAGTGTCGGCGTCGATCTTGTCGCCATGCTCCTTGATGGATTTTTCGGTCGTATAAACCAGACTGTCGGCCTGATTGCGCGCCTCGATCAGTTCACGCTTCTTCTTGTCTTCCGACGCGTGACTTTCGGCATCCTTGACCATATTCTGGATCTCTTCATCCGACAGGCCGGAAGAAGCGGTGATACGAATGGACTGCTCCTTGCCGGTACCGAGATCTTTGGCCGATACGTGCAGAATGCCGTTGGCGTCGATATCGAAAGTTACCTCGACCTGAGGCACGCCCCGGGGTGCCGGAGGAATTCCCAGCAGCTCAAAGCGCCCGATAGTCTTGTTGTCACCCGCCATCTCCCTTTCGCCCTGGAGCACATGAACCGACACGGCCGGTTGATTGTCGGCGGCGGTGGAGAAAATCTGGCTCTTCTTGCAGGGGATGGTGGTGTTCTTCTCAATGAGCTTGGTCATGACACCGCCGAGGGTCTCGATCCCCAGGGACAGCGGAGTAACGTCCAGAAGCAGGACATCCTTGACCTCGCCTTTGAGCACGCCCCCCTGGATGGCGGCCCCGATGGCCACAACCTCATCCGGGTTAACCCCCTTGTTCGGAACCTTGCCGAAGATATCCTGAACCTTCTTCTGCACAGCCGGCATACGGGTCATCCCGCCGACGAGGATAACTTCATCGACCTCGGAAGCCGAAAGTCCGGCATCCTTCAGGGCCGTCTTGCAGGGACTCACCAGCCTGTCGAGAAGATCGGCACAGATGCTCTCGAGCTTGGCTCGGGTCAGTTTCAGATTCAGGTGCTTCGGCCCGCTCTGGTCGGCAGTGATGAAGGGGAGGTTGATATCGGTCTCCATCGAGGAGGACAGTTCGCACTTGGCCTTTTCTGCCGACTCCTTGAGGCGCTGCAGGGCCATTTTGTCCGAGCGCAGGTCAATGCCCTGGTCCTTCTTGAATTCGTCGGCGACATAGTCAATGATGCGCTGGTCGAAGTCTTCCCCGCCCAGGAAGGTATCCCCGTTGGTCGACTTGACCTCGAAGACGCCGTCCCCGAGTTCAAGGATGGAGATGTCGAAGGTACCACCGCCGAGGTCGAACACGGCAATCTTCTCTTCCTTCTTCTTGTCCAGACCGTAGGCCAGAGCGGCAGCCGTCGGCTCGTTGATGATGCGAAGCACGTTGAGCCCGGCGATTTTCCCGGCATCCTTGGTGGCCTGACGCTGCGAATCGTCGAAATAAGCCGGTACGGTGATGACCGCTTCCGTTACTTTTTCTCCCAGGTAGTCTTCGGCCGTCTGCTTCATCTTCTGCAGAACCATGGCGGAAATTTCGGGAGGGCTGTACTGCTTGCCGCGGGCCTCGACCCAGGCATCGCCGTTATCGGCCTTGACGATCTTGAAGGGGCTTACCTGAATGTCCTTCGCGACGGTTTTGGTGTCGAACTTGCGCCCGATCAGACGCTTGATGGCAAACAGGGTGTTTTCAGGGTTCGTGACCGCCTGGCGTTTGGACTGCTGCCCGACAAGACGCTCTCCGCTCTCGGAAAAGGCCACCATGGACGGGGTCGTCCGCGAGCCTTCCGAGTTGGCGATAACGACAGGCTCCCCACCTTCCATGATCGCGACGCAGGAGTTGGTAGTCCCGAGATCTATTCCGATTACTTTAGCCATAATATAGGTCCTCCTTTAGACGTATGCTCGTCTTTCTCTCGTTGAGTGAAATGCGTTTTCTTAATCCTCTTTCTTGTCCACGGCCTTCGTCACCATGACCAGCGCGGGGCGCAAAAGACGGTCATGGAGCAGATAGCCTCTCTGCAATTCCTTGGCAACCATATTGGATGGCTGCTCTGTCGTCTCCATCTGGCCCATGGCTTCATGATGGGCCGGATCGAAAGGCTTGCCCACGGAAACCAGGGCGGATACGCCGAACTTCTCCAGGGCCTTTTGAAACTGGGAGACGGTCATCTGGACCCCCTCGCGAAGACCTTTCATATCGGCATCGTCGGAACCGGCATGGTCCAGAGCCCTTTCCAGGTTGTCCAGAACCGGCAGGACTTCACGAATGAGATTTTCATTGGCAAAGCGCGCCAGGTCTTCCTTTTCCTTCTGCGCTCTTTTGCGGTAGTTCTCGAGATCGGCCCGGGCCCGCACATACAGGTCATAATTCTTGGCGGCTTCCTCCTTGGCCGTAGCGACGGCGGCATTCACATCGCTGGTCCCATTCTGCTCAGCCCCGCTCTCTGCGACGGCCTCGACTTTGGCCTCTTCGGCTTTTTCCATAGGTTCCTTTTTTTTATCCGGCACGTTTTCCCTCTCCTAATCTGACTCGATGGCCAGGATCTGACTCACCAGTTTGGCGGTATAATCGACGATAGGGATCACCATCGAATACGGCATGCGGTTCGGCCCGATCACGCCAAGCGTTCCGATCGTTCCCTGCCGATTCGAATAGGTCGAGGTGATCAGGCTGCATCCCTCAATTTCCGTGTACTCGGTCGCACTACCGATAAAGATCTGCACGCCCTCGGCCTTTTGACTCTTGTCCAGCAGATCGACCAGCAGACTCTTCTGCTCAAACGTCCTGAACAGCCGCTTCATTTTTTCCAGATCGTAAAACTCCGGCTGCTCCATGATATTGGACGCCCCTTCGATAAAGACCTGTCCTCCCAGCTCATCCTTGAGGGCCTCACCCGAAAGCATCAGGGCCCTTTTGAGCATCTGGTTGTACAGCGCCTTTTCCTGGGCCATTTCATCCAGAATCATTTCCTTGATTTCCTGGATGGTCTTGCCCGTCAGGGTGTGGTTGAGATAGTTGGTTATCCTTTCCAGCTCTTCCTGACCGATCGGCTCTTCCAGCTCGATGATCTTGTTCTGGACCAACCCGCTCTGGGACACGAAAACCACCAGGATTTTCCCCTGAGACAACCGGATGAACTCAATGTGCCTGAACACGGTTGTCGCCAGGCGAGGCGCCATGACGATTCCGGTATAGCTGGAGATGGCCGACAAGGCCTTTCCGGCCTCCTGAAGCAGTTCCTCAATCCGCAGCCCCTTGAAACGGTACTGCTGCTCCAGCTTCATTTTTTCCTGGAGCGTAAGTTGGCGAATCTGAAGCAGGGAATCGATATAGAACCGATACCCCTTGCCCGTTGGAATACGACCGGCCGAGGTGTGCGGGGAGACCAGATAGCCCATCTCCTCCAGATCGGCCATCACATTGCGTACCGTCGCCGGGGAAAGCCCCATCTGGTGCCTGCGCGTGACGCTGCGTGATCCGATCGGCTCGGCCGAATCGATGTAGTCTTCGATGATGGCTTCGAGGATCAATCGACCACGTTCGTTGAGGTCTGCCGCCATATCCCACCGTCCTACAAAAAACTGAAGCCGGATAAACCCGGCCCAGCGCTCGTCTTGTTAGCACTCGAAACCGCTGAGTGCTAACGGTGAACAACATAACAACGCCCCCCTGCTTTGTCAAGGGCATAAGCCGGGGAAGTTTATGCCCCTTTGCTAAAGAAAATGAGAAATCAGGCTGTCATAGATCAGCCAGCCAGAAAGGCTCATTTTCCAGCGACCCTGCTCCAGAACCAGAAATCCTTCGAGCTTTTTGACCACCTGCGGATAAAGCGCCTCGAGCCCTTTACCGAACGTGCGGCGAAGCTGTTCCTCGCGCACGCCTCCGGCCTGCCTGAGGCCCAGGTAAAGGGTCTCGGCCAGGGCGCCTTCGCGGTCGAAACTCTCCAGAAACACGAACGGGCTTTGCCCCTGTTGTACGGCCGTGGCGTATCCCTGCAGATCCGCGGGAATTTCATAGCGCTCCCCCCACCCCTTCGCAAAAAACGAGTGGGCACCTGGGCCAACGCCGAGGTAAGGCCGTCGTTCCCAGTAGGCGGTATTGTGTCGGCAGGCATACCCCGGTCTGGAAAAATTCGAGATCTCGTAGTGGTCATAACCCGCCTGAACCACCCTCTCGTGGATGCGCCGATACATCAGGGCCGAGAGGTCTTCGTCCGCAATGCGCAACTCCCCGCGGCTGTGGCGGTGATGGAAGGGGGTTCCTTCTTCCAGGGTCAACCCGTAGATCGACAGATGCTCCGGCGCCATGCCGAGCA
>QKGY01000258.1 GCA_003250235.1 Desulfuromonadaceae bacterium | reverse complement strand
GGGGTCGGCGGGGCCTATTTCATGATCAGCCGAAGTCTCGGCATCGATATCGGTGGCGCCATCGGTTTTCCCCTTTATCTGTCCCAGGCCCTGTCCGTCACGCTGTATGCCTACGGTCTGGCCGAATCCCTGCGGTTCGCCTGGCCCCAGGTTTCCGTCGAACCGGCAGCTTTTCTCATCACTCTGGCCGTGGGGGCTCTCGCCTTTCGCGGCGCCGGTTTCGCCCTGAAGACGCAGATCCCCATCATGGTGCTCATTGCCCTGTCCATACTGGCCTTGGCTGGCGGATCCCTTGTGCGGGGAGGGATGGAAAGCTTGTTCTTCTCCAGCTATCCGCCGCCGGAGGTCGGATTCTGGGCGGTGTTCGCCATCTTCTTCCCCGCGGTGACCGGGGTGATGGCGGGGCTGGGGCTTTCCGGCGACCTGCGCGACCCGCGTGAATCCATTCCTAAAGGAACCCTGTCGGCCACCCTGGTCGGTTTTGCCATCTATCTGCTGGTACCCTGTCTGCTCGCCTTCGCCGGTACGGCCGACGCGCTACGTAACGAGCCACTTATTTGGACCCGTATTGCGCTTCTTGGTCCCTGGCTTGTTCTGCCGGGGCTGTGGGGAGCGATCTTTTCTTCGGCCGTCGGCTCAATGCTCGCCGCGCCTCGCACCCTGCAGGCTTTGGCCAACGACCGTCTGATGCCGGCGCGGCTGGCCCTGGTCGACAGCCGGACGCAGGAGCCCCGGGCGGGGCTTGTCGTAACCCTGGCCCTGGCGCTGGTCGCGGTGTTTCTCGGCGACCTCAACACGGTGGCGGCGGTGGTCACCCTGTTTTTTCTCACCGTGTACGGGACCCTCAATCTGGTGGCTGCCCTGGAGATGCTCTCGGGTAATCCCTCCTGGCGGCCGCGGGTCCGGGTTCACTGGGCCGTCAGCCTGGCCGGAGCCCTAGGCTGTTTCGGCGTCATGGTGCTGATCAATTTGCCGGCCAGCCTCACGGCCATGGTCATCGTGTTTGCTATCTGGCTGGCGCTGCGCCGGTGGGTGCGGGGCGAAAGCCGGGGCGATGTGCGGCGCGATGTTTTCGAGGCGCTGATCCGCAGGGCTCTGATTCACCTCTCCCGTCTCCCCATGACGGCCCGCAACTGGCGCCCGCATGTTCTGGTCTTTGTCGGCAATATCGAACGCCGGCTCGATCTGGTTCGCTACGGAGCCTGGTTCAGCGAAGACCGCGGCGTGGTGACCGCCTGCGAACTGGTGCAGGGGAATATTCTCGATCTGGACATCGATACCCGGGAGCGCAAAGAGCGGATCGAAACAGTACTGCGCGAGGAAGGGATCGTGGCCTTCGGCGAAGTCGATGTGGTGCAGAACATCGAGTTGGGAATCCTCGCCGTGGCGCAGGCCAACGGGATCGCCGGGATCAAGAGCAACACGGTGCTGGTCGGCTGGCCCGACAGCCTGGAGCGCCTGACGGTTTTTCTCAAGGTCATCCGTCGGCTCAAACGCCTCAGTCAGTCCCTTCTCATCGGCAGGCTCCGCCCCCTGCGTCCCTTGCGCGAAGGGGAGCCTCGCATGATTCATGTCTGGTGGGGAGGCCTGCAGCGTAACGGCGACCTGATGCTGCTGCTTGCCTATCTGCTGACCCGCAACCTGGAGTGGCGGGATGCGCATATCCGCATCCTCAGTATCGCTTCCAACGATCTGATGAGGGAGAAGACCGAGGCCTTTCTGCGTCAGCTCGTGCCGGAGATCCGCATCGAAGCGGAGGTTGAGGTGATGATCAAGCCGGCGGAGGTGAGCGTTAACGAGATGATCCACAGCGTCAGCGCTTCGGCCGATCTGGTCTTTATGGGGCTGGCTGTGCCGGAGGAAGAGGGCGAAAGCGATTATGCCCGGAGACTTTCCGAACTGTCCGAGGGGCTGCCGACCTGTTTCTTCGTGCACAACGGCAGTCTGTTTATCGGCGAACTGGTCTCTCCGGAAGGGGTTCCAACCAAATCGAGAATGCCGGGGGGCAGCGCGGAAAAAGAATGACTCCCTTGCGGGACAGGGCAAAGAATAAAAAAGGGCGGCTTCAAAGCCGCCCTTTTGCGTTTGACTACTCGTGCGGATCAGCGTCTGCGGCCGAAGATGCGCAGCAGCATGAGGAACAGGTTGATGAAGTCGAGGTAGAGTCTCAGGGCGCCGAGGATGGCGGCCTTATGCCTTTCTTCGCCGCTGGAGAAGCCTCCCTGGGCCAGGACCTTGAGCTTCTGGGTGTCATATGCCGTCAGCCCCACGAAGATGAGGACCCCGATGTAGGTCGTCACCCACGTGATCATCGCGCTTTTCAAAAAGATGTTGACCACCGAGGCGATGATTAAGCCGATCAGCCCCATAAACAGGAAGCTTCCCCAGGAGGTGAGGTCCCGTTTGGTGACGTGACCGTAGAGGCTCATGGCGCCGAAGGTGCCCGCCGTCACCAGAAAGGCGCTGGCGATGGAGCTGCGGGTGTAGGCCAGGAAGATGACGGCAAATGTGAGTCCGCTCAGGGCCGAGTACAGCAGAAAAAGCCCGGTGGCCGCCGAGGCGCTCAGCCTCTGGATCGCTCCGGACAGGATCATCACAACGGCGAGCTCGGCGATGATGAGTCCGAAAAAGACCATGCGGTTGCCGAAGACGAACTGCAGGGCCGAGGGGCTGTTGACCGTCAGCATCGAGACGATGGCGGTAAGTCCCAGTCCGAGCGTCATCCAGTTGTAGACGCTGGGGAAAAAGCTGGTCTGGATGCCGATGGCGGTGTCCGTTGAATAAAGGGTCTGTCTTTCCAACGCGGTATCTCCTCTTCGAGTAAGTGAGGGGAGTGTGTTTCCCCTTCGGGTTGCTGTTTTCGTGCCATGCGATTATACACGAGCGGGGCCGGGAAGGGAAAAGGTGACCACCGTTCCCTGGCCCAGGGTACTCTGTACCCAGATTTCGCCGCCATGGGCTTCTACGATTCCCTTGGCGATGGTCATGCCCAGACCGAAGCCCTTGGTGGCCGTATCGGAGGCATCGGCGCGGTAGAACTTGTCAAAAACACGCGCCATCTGCTCCGGGGTCATGCCAATCCCTTCATCCTGTACCGAAATGAGCCGCATCTCTCCAGACGTTTCTCCCCGTATGGTGATGGTGCGGTTGGGTGGGGTGAACTTTACCGCATTGCTGAGCAGGTTTTCCATGACCTGTTCGATCTTGTAGATATCGGCAAGAACCTCCTGGCGAAAGTCATCGGAAAAATTCAGGTCAAAGAGATGGTTTGTAAACTCCTTGCGATAGGCGCCCACCATTTTTTCGATGAGAGGGGCCAGATGGCAAGGCTGTTTTTCCAGGTGGATCAGCCGGCCCGCCTCGACCCGGCTGATGTCGAGCAGGTCCGTAATAATGCGCTCGAGAACATG
>QKGY01000454.1 GCA_003250235.1 Desulfuromonadaceae bacterium | reverse complement strand
GAGCCTTGTCTCCGGTCGCACAGGTTTCAACGTCGTACCCGTCCCCACTGAGGAGCTCAGAATACATGCGGCGGAAAAAGAGTTCGTCGTCCACAACCAGTATCGTGGGTTGTGTCATCCCGGAAGGCTGCCCTTCTTGGATTCTAGACGCTAGCAAAACCAGGGGGTTCTGTCAACGGAAAAGCCCGTGACGCCATTGTGTGACATGCCAGCCATCTCCCCGACTTGCAAACTGCAGACTGCCGTTCCAGTCCGTGCGGTAAAATGGGATTCCCCGCTCCCGCACCGTTTGTACGACTGACTTATGGGGAAAACCATACCCGTTATCCCTCCCTGACGATGTAAAAACAAACCGGGGGTGGAGACGATCGCACAAAACATCGGGGAGCGAATGTCGACTTCCATGATGAGGAAGCTTCAACACCCCGACATGGTCATCCGGAAGAGAGCCGAGCAGACGAACGACCCCCGCGCTCTCCAGATCACCGGTCAACAGCAGGCTGTCGTCACCATACCGACAGATGCAGGCGATGGATCGGTCATTGAGCGCGCCGGACTGCGGCGGCACCAGCAGGTCCAAAGATCCCGGCGGCTGCGGAATCAGATGAGTCCACCCTTCGGGGAGACGTTCCGCGGGAACCTTGCCCATCTCCAGGGCCTTGCGCAGCGCCTCTGGGAGTTCTTCCTCGGGGATGGCCGACTGGAAGGAACGAACCGGGAACATGGAAAGCACCGCACAGAGACCCTCATAGTGATCCGGATGCGCATGGGTCAAAATGACCGCATCGAGTTCAGGGATGCCCAGACGCGCCAGCGCAGGCAGCACCAGACGTTCGCCGACATCGAACGTTTCGCCGTACAGTCCGCCGCCATCGATCAGAAAATGCCTGTTTTGCGGCAGGGACACCAACAGGGACTCTCCCTGGCCGACGGAAAGCACGGTGAGCGTAAGCTGAGAACCATCAGCCACCGGCCGGAATACCAGAATGACCGCCCCGGCAAGCAGGCCGCGAACCAGCCAGGGAGTCCATCGCCGCCAGGGGAGCAAGACACTGGCAACGAGCAGGGTGAGGGCAAAAATCTGTGCAGACGAAAGAAACAGAGGCACACCCCCAAAGAGCCTCAATGAGACTGTTTTTTCCGCCATCCATACGACCCGTTCGACAAGATTCCCGCATCCGGAAAAACAGAGCGCCGCCACGACAGGCGACCAGGGCGCCAAAACGGTCCCCAGCAGGGCAAGGGGGATCGCCACAAAGCCCACAACTGGCACAGCGATCAGATTGATCAGAATTCCGGCCGGAGCCAGAAGATGAAAATAGAGGACAACCAGGGGGGCAGTGAACAGAGTGGCAGAGAAGGTTGTCAAAGCAAGCATAAGCGGCCATTTGAGATAAACAGGCCGTAAAGTCAATCCAAACCGCGCAGACAGACGGGGCACCAGCAGCAGAATCCCTAAAACGCCGGCAAATGAGAGCTGAAAGGAGGGTTCAAAAAGGGACAGCGGTGAGAAAAGCAGATAGACAAAAGCGACGGAAGCCAGCAGGCGGACAGGTTCAACGCGTCGCGACCCCATACAGGATAGCGCGGCAAGGGCCGCCATGATAAAGGCCCTCTGCGTCGGGATGGCGCCCCCGGTCAACGCCAGATAGAGAGCAAGAAAAGGCAGGAGAACAAAGGGCAGAACGCGTCTGGGCGGCGCCATCAGGAGCAGCGTTTCGGAGCGGGAATAGAGAACCCGGCCGATCCCGTAAAAAAACGCGGCAATGATTCCCAGGTGAAGTCCGGAAATCGAGAAGAGATGTGAGGTCCCGCTTGCTGAAAGTATCCTTCTCTGTGTGTCGGCAATGGCACTCTTGTCGCCGATGGCCAGGGCACGGACCAGCCCCCGTTGCGTCTCGGGAGTTGACAGATCAATCAGACGGCCGGCTTCGAAACGCCAGCGTTCGACACGTCCCTGCATGGAAACGCCGGGCGACCGGTTTGCGAGCAACACCCCATTGGCCCGCTCGATAGAGGCCGTGGCACAGATCCCTTCGTGGGCCAAGTGACGGGGAAAATCATATTCACCCGGCGTTCCGAAACGCTCGGGCACCCTGAGACGGGTAAAGACCTTCACCGCGTCTCCCATCCGGACGGCGGGCATTCCCTCTTTGATGAAAACCCGCACACCTCCATGGGTATCCACCCCGATGGAACCGGATTCGACATGACGGGACGCGATATCCATCGACGCGCCCCCCAGGGGGCGCGCCTTCACCGATTGAACGACGCCCGACAGAGACACCGCCTCGGAGCTGCAAAAACGACGGATGTCCCCTGCGTCCATGCCTGGGGAGAGGTGAGAGTGAACCAGGAACAGGCCAAGAAAGAAAAGTCCGGCAGGAATAAACCAAACAGCCCGGGGCGTGGTCCGCACCCCGACGCCGAGCAGGAAAAACACACAGGCCGCCAGTGCGTACAGACAGGAAGGCTCCAGGAAGGGAGCCAGACTCCCCCCTGAAACCAGACCGGCCAACAGCCAGCGGGAATCGATGTCGAGCCCCTTTGCCCTCAACAATCGATCCCGTCTGCCAAAAAAAATTCGGGCAAGCCCCCTCCCCCGCCGATGAGCACTACCCCTGCGTCCGGATAAACTCCTCGGCCATAGCGACATCTTCCCGACAGCCGATGAAGACCGGTGCCCGGTCATCGATCTGCTTCGGCTCCAGATCAAGAATCCTTCCCCGTCCCGTGGATGCGGCACCTCCGGCCTGTTCGATCAGATAAGCCATGGGGTTGAGCTCGTAGAGAACACGCAGTTTTCCGTTCGGGCTCCCCTGAAGATGGGGATACATGAACAGCCCCTTGCCCTTCATGAGGATCTGATTGATATCCGGTACGAAGCCTCCGCTGTAACGGAGCTTGGCGCCGTTTCCCTCCAAATGGCGGACGAAACTTTCCGTCCCCGGGGAATAGAGATTGCGTTGCCCTCCGGGGGAATAGATACTGCCGCGCGGTTCCATACGGATGTTCTCCCGAAGCAGGGTGTATTCCATCAACTGGTTCATGCCGAACTCGTGAACGCCGCTTCCCGTACTGAAAACCAGAGTGGTTCTGGGCCCGTAGAGGATGTACATGGCGGCCACCTGATTGCGGCCCGGCTGCAGAAGCTCACACCCTTCATAAATGGAAACGATCGTTCCGACGGCCAGATTCACATCTACCAGAGACGAGCCATCCAGGGGGTCGAAAGCCACCGAATACTTCCCGGCGCAATCGGTGGAGATGGGGATGATATCGCTGGTCTCTTCCGAAACGATATTGGCGACCACCCCCGAATGAAGCAACCGCTTACGAAGGATGCGGTCGGAGAGGACATCCAAGGCCAATTGGTCCTCTCCATAGAGGTTTGAGGTACCAGCCACCCCCAGGTCACCGGTACGAATTGAATTGACGATATATTTGGACGCGTCGGCGATTTCACAGATCAGCCGCGTCAGATTTCTATCCTCCTCCTGCTCCCGCAGATACCGCCTCAGGTCTATCTGGAACTTGGTCTTGCCTGGTTCACCCATGATGTCTCCTTCCTCCGCAGCGAACACAACAAAGCATGTCGCTATCACATGAAATTTACATGACTATACAAAAGAAATCCCTCTCCATCAACAAGCTTGCATGCGGAAAAAGCCCCGTGAAATCTTGACGAAAAGAGTAAAACTGTTATTTATTCTAAGAATTACCATTCATTTACGACATCTGGAGGGCCCTCATGACTGAAGAAAACACCCCGAAAGAGGAAACCGGCACCACCGAAAAGCTCTGGGATGCAACGCGCAAAGGTTTGCATGTCGCAGCCTTTAAAGCCACAAAAATGAAACGCATCGTACAGAAGAGGATTGATCTGGCGGCGATCCACAAAAAAATATCCACGGCGCATGCCGATCTGGGCAAACTGGTGGATGATTTCCGCGAGGCCGGTGAAAAAAGCATCCTCGACAAGGCGGAAATCAAGACACTTTTTGACCGATTGGATCAACTCAAACGCGATGCCGCCGCGCTGGAAGAGGAAATCGAAACGATTAAAGCCGAAGACGTTCCCGAACCCGAGCGTCCAGTCGAGAAACCGGACCAGAACCGATAAGACATCGGGTATCGGACCGCCAAAAGCACAAAAAAAGCCCCCGAGAAGGGGGCTTTTTTTACGTCACAGCTCTCTGCACGAACTCAGCGTTGATGTTTTCTGGGCCGGGGGATGCTGTGAAGATGGTCATCCTTGTGTTCCCGATCCCACCTCCTCATCGCATCTTTTTCATCGGACTCCGCATTGGCCAGTTCTGAGGAGTGCCTCTCCATGATGTCCAAGTCTGCATCCAATCTTTCGAGGTTTTTGTCGAGACCGGGTTCTACAACTTCCTTTTCTGCCATGGTGTTTCGCTCGGTCATGATACCTCCTTACCACGTCTGCCCCTGCCGTGCCGCCAAGCCCCTTGCCATGCGGATCCGACAGAGCCCTGATAAATGCATGGAGCATTGCCCCGTGTCTTGAAGTTTACCCCCCAACGAGAGGATAACAAGCAGCCGTTTAAGGCGTCATCATGAATGCCGCAGGTTTTTCTCAGGCACGGCCGTCCTGCGGTCATTCCGGGCGGATCCCCCCTTTGAGCACCTCGATCATCTCCGCGTGAATCTGCCCGTTGCTGGCAAGGCACTCCTTACCGTAAATATCCAACGCCTTGCCGTCGAAGTCGCTCACCCGGCCGCCGGCTTCTGTAACAATGAGCTGACCGGCCGCCACATCCCAGGGTTTCAGCTTCATCTCCCAATAACCATCGAGCCTTCCTGCCGCCGTATAGACAAGATCGAGGCTTGCGCTTCCGGGCCTTCGGCAGGCCTGAGCGATCTGCTGAAAATGGACAAAATGATCATAGTTGTTGACGGGACTCCTTTTGCGATCATAGGGGAACCCCGTGGCCAGAAGAGCCTTGGATAGCGCCGCCGTCCTGGACACCCGGATCTGGATGTCGTTCAAGAAGGCCCCTTCCCCCTTTTCGGCAATGAACAGCTCCCGGGTAAAAGGATTGTGCACCACCCCCAGGATCACCTCTCCGTCACGTTCCAGGGCGATAGACACGGCGAACCAGGGGAAACCGTGAGCATAATTGGTCGTTCCGTCCAAAGGATCGATGATCCAGCGGTAGCGGGAATCATAGGCCGGATATTGCCCCTCCTCGGCAAGAATATCGTGGCGGGGAAACGTGCCACGGATCACCGAAACAATGGCCGCCTCCGAAGCCCGATCCACATCCGTCACCAGATCGTTCTCCCCCTTGTGCTCCACAACCAGGGTCGTGCCGAATTTCTGCATGAGCACCTGGCCGCCGGCCCGTGCCGCCTGAATGGCGATATCCTTCATACAACCGATCCTCTCTTACACTCCGAGTGCTGCTGCGCCATGAAAGTCTTCTGATCGTCTTCTCAGGGAGTTCCCGAGCCGTTGCTGTCGCAGTACAGGAGGGTGGCCCCGACCACGGCCAGGGGGATACACAGAAGCTGCATCAGCGGAATCGCCAGCAGGCACAACACGCCGACGGAGAAGCCGAGGTGCAAAAAGGTGCGGGAGAACACGTATCGACGCTGTTCCCCGAATGAATACCGTTTGCGCCCCAGGATATAGCCCAGATATTCCACGGCGAGAAAAAACAAGGTGAACAGGGTCGCCGCCACCGAGTAAAGAATCTGCCCGGCAGCCGGAATCAGGTTCAGAAGCAGCAGAAGCAGCATCCCGACAACGAAAAGGCTCAGCTTTTTCGCCTCCGTCAGCAGAGATCTGCCGGCGTCCTGCGCAAACGCCTTCAGGGAAAACCGCTCGTCACTGCCCTGACCGGAGATGAGTTGCTCCGTGCGTTCCGACAACAGGTCGTTGAAAGGGGACGCAATGAGGTTGCCGACCACGGTGAAGCAGAAAAACACCAGGATCGCCGTGAATATCGAGGCCAGCACCCAAACCAGATAGGTCAGGACGGCCCAGTACCAGGCATCCCCGCTGGGGATATACTGGGCGACGATATCCTTGAAAAAATCGAGACCGAGAAACACCGCCGCCGAGAAAACCAGCAGGTTGATGACAAAAGGGATGATCACGTATTGGAGCAATCGCGGGTTTTTCATGACAAACCGCGCACTGCGAAACGGATAGAAAAAACCACGGGTAAAGCGCGATACCGGATTGTCTTTCAGGGTGGCAATCATCGAAACAACTCTCCTTGCAAAAATGAGGAAGCGGCCGTCAGGCGCGTTGCGTCTGAGCCAGATGGCGCACGTACAGGGTTCCGCACCCGCCCTCTTCCATTTGGCGCCAGCGGTTGGCGCGCCGCACGTTCACCTGCGCCTTCCGAAGAAGCTCATACGCGGCACCAATCCCTTCTTGCGAAGGGCTGCGAAAAGGGCTTCCCGGGACGGGATTGCAAACCAGCAGGTGCAGGGTCAGCTCCGGGAAAGGTTTCAGGCGGTCAACCAGAGCGGTCAACTCCTGCGGCGAATCGTTGACCCCTTCGAGAAGCAGGTAATTGATTCCCAGCTTGCGGCGTCGGCGACGCGAGAGCAAAGGCCATTCCCGCGACAGCAGAGTCCAGAGATCCTCCCAGGGGGGCCCTCCCGGGATCACCTGCTTGTGGGTCCGGGCGGTGCCCGCATGCAGGGAAATCATCAGGCCGTTATGAGGCAGGTGAAGAAGATCGGGCAGGCGGCTCAGGGGGTGCGCGGTGGTGGTCAGGCTGACGTCGAGCCCCTGCTGCCGGCACCACGGCAAAAAAGCGAGAGTGGTTTGGAGATTATGCAGGGGTTCGCCGATGCCGGAAAGGGTAATGCGGCGGGGATGAAGCCCCCTCTGGCGAGCCGCCTCGACCTGGGCGGTCAACTCGGCAAGGCTGAGGTTGCGGTGAAGTCCCGCAGAACCCGAAGCGCAGAAGGGGCACCCTACGGCGCATCCGGCCTGGGACGAAAGACAAAGCGTCCCGCTCTCGTAATAAACCGCCTCCACCGCCAGGTTATCCGCCAACGGCAGCGTAAATTTGGTGTTTTTCTCGGCGCCCATTCCGGATCCTTCCGCAAGCGGGGACATTCTAGCGGATGGCGCCGGTCTTGTCGAACGCCAATTAGCCCTGGGAGATCTGCCGGATACACGCATCCGGGAGAAAATTCTGTATGGGATTACAGCAGGTCCTTGCGTTTCAGGGCCGCCATGAGTTCGTTTCCGTGCGAGAGGCTGTCGAAAATAATGGAGGAGGAAATCGTCGCCGAGGTGATGGCATCCACCGAAGGATCAAACGGCAAAGGCGCGGTGATGAACTTGCCCACCACTCGGGAACGCAACTTGGCAACGTCAGCCTCACTCCAGGGTTCGTTGCCGTACTTGGTCAGCTGCAGCGGCTCCAGAGCCAGAATTTTTCCCGAGGCGTCAAAGAGATAGATGAAATGGACATCGTGGCAGACATCGCACACCGACGGCCGGCTCACCACTTCGGCAAAAAGTTTCCTGGGGCCCTCGGCGCTCTGTCGGGTCGCGACAAAGACGGTTCGGGGGATATCCAAGGCCACCGGGTTCAGGGCAAAGCCATCGCCGGCAAAGGCGGATATCACCTGAAGCACCCTCTGTCCGAGCCGTTCGTCTGAAAGAATCGGCGCGGCCGTCACCGTGCTCACGACCTTTTTCGGAGCCTTGCGTCGCAGGGTCGCCAGATCGAGGGTTTGAAGCTGGCGCAACCTGGCCAACAGGGCGTCACCGTTTTCGTCAACACCCAGGTGGGTCCCGGCCACAACCGCATCTGCATGGGCCACATCGAGCCGCACATACAGGGAAAACGGCGTCCGGCTGCTGCCGATGGCGCGATGCATGCGAAAGTCGGGATCGGGAATGACGGGAAAGACCACCCCGAAGTCCGCACGGAACGCCTCAACCTCCTTCAGGTCATTGCCCACGGCAAAACCGACGATCTTGACGCGTCCCTGCGTTTTGGGGTCCGCTTGCAGCCGCGCATACAACGCATTGTAGGGCTGGGTCTGTCTCTGGCAGTGCGGGCAGTGAACATTGAGAATCTCCACCAGCACGAGATCGGCATGGATATCGGCGACGCGGAAGGTCTGCTTGTCGTCGAGGCCCAGGTATTGCCTGTCCGCGAGACTCTCGGGGGCCGGAATGGCGATCCCGGGAAAAAGATCCCCCTTGCCGATCACCCCCTCGTCCTGAGGCCGGGAACGAGGCGGCGCGAGAAACACAAAATAAACCACCAGCGCCGCACCCGCGCCGAGCAGCGCAAACAGCAGAATTTTCTTCATGCTTCCCCCGCAAGGCCCCACAACATCCCAGAGTATGCCTTTTACGGCAGATGACTCTCCCCCATCAGGTAACGGTCGCATTCGCGCGCCGCGCACCGTCCTTCATGGATGGCCCAGACCACCAGACTCTGCCCTCGGCGTACGTCGCCGGCGGCGAAAATGCCGGGGGCGCTGGTGGCATACCGGCCGTACTCGGCTTTGATATTGCCCCGCTCGTCCTGATCCAGCGGCCGGCCGGCAAACACCTTCTCCTCCGGTCCGACAAAGCCCATCGCCAGAAGAACCAGGTCCGCCTCCACAACCCGCTCACTCCCCGGCACCTTTTTCGGCAGCATCCGCCCTCCCTCCTGCTGCCATGCGACTGTGTAGACATGCACCTGCTTCACCCGGCCATCGGAATCGGCAACAAACTTCTCGGCAGAGACCAGATACTGTCGGGGGTCGGCACCGAAGAGCTCACGGGCCTCTTCCTGTCCGTAATCCAGGCGTTCGATACGCGGCCATTGCGGCCAAGGGTTGTTGGCGAGACGGTCGAGAGGCGGTTGGGGCAGGATCTCCAGCTGCACCACGCTGTCACACCCCTGGCGGATGGCGGTGCCGACACAGTCGGTCCCCGTATCGCCGCCGCCGATCACCACGACCTTGCGCCCCTTGGCGGAAAGACCGGAAGGACGCGTGTCGAGAAGCGCCTTCGTACTCTCCTGCAGAAACTCCATGGCGAAATACACCCCCTGGGAGTCTCGCCCCTCGATGGGAAGATCGCGGGGACGCGTCGCGCCGCAACACAGCACGACGGCATCGAAATCGGCAGCCAGCTGAGACAGAGGAATATCCCGGCCGATCTCCGTGTTGGTCTGAAAACGGATGCCCTCGGCCGCCATCAGGTCGACGCGCCTCTGGACCAGGGCTTTATCCAGCTTCATGTTGGGAATGCCATACATCAGCAGGCCGCCGATGCGATCGGCCCGCTCGAACACCGTAACCTCGTGCCAGGCCTTGTTGAGCTGGGCGGCGCAGGCCAACCCGGCCGGACCGGAGCCGACCACGGCCACGCGCTTGCCGCTGCGCCCGGCCGGCGGACGGGGCACCATCCGTCCTTCGGCAAAAGCCCGGTCGATGATGTCCTGCTCGATGGCCTTGATCGTCACCGGGGGCTCGATAATCCCGAGGACACAGGCCCCTTCGCAGGGGGCCGGGCACACCCGCCCGGTGAACTCCGGGAAGTTGTTGGTCTTCAGGAGCCGCTCCAGCGCCTTTTGCCACAGCCCCTTGTACACCAGATCGTTCCACTCGGGGATCAGGTTGTAAAGGGGACAGCCCGATGCCGCGCCGGCCAGCGTCAGGCCGGTGTGGCAGAAGGGGGTGCCGCACTCCATGCACCGGGCCCCCTGGGCGCGGATCTTCTCCTCGGGGTGGTGGGCATGAAACTCGTTCCAATCCCGGATGCGTTCCTGAACCGGCCGGTCCAGGGGAAGCTCACGGGGGTATTCCAGAAATCCGGATGGTTTTCCCATGGTGTCCCTTCCTGCGTATCAGTTGCCGCTGGCGCGAGCCAGGGCGTGTGCGTTCTCTTCGAAGGCGGCGTTCTCGGCATCTTCGCCGCGAAGACCCGCAGCATTGGCGCGGGCCAGGGCCTCCATCATGCGCTTGTAGTCGCGGGGGATGACCCGCACAAACAACGGGACCCTCTCCTGCCAGTCGGCGAGAATCTCCGCCGCGTACTGCGAACCGGTCATCAGCTGATGGCGCTCGATCAGGGCGTGAACCTCGGCAATTTCTTCCGCCTCCGACAGGCTCTCCAGATCGACCATCTCCAGGTTGCAGTGCTCGCGGAACGTCCCCTGTTCATCGAGGACATAGGCGATGCCGCCCGACATTCCGGCAGCGAAATTCCTGCCGGTCTTGCCGAGGATGACGACCCTGCCGCCGGTCATGTATTCGCAGCCATGATCCCCGACCCCCTCCACCACGGCCCTGATACCGGAGTTGCGAACGCAGAAGCGTTCGCCCGCCATCCCGGCGATGAAGGCTTCTCCGGAAGTCCCGCCGTAAAAAGCCACGTTACCGATGATGATGTTGTCGCGGGCGCTGAAGGTCGCGTTGCGGGGAGGACGCACAACGATGCGGCCTCCGGAGATCCCCTTGCCGAGGTAGTCGTTGGCGTCCCCCTCGATGGCCAGGGTGATCCCCGGCGGAATGAAGGCACCGAAGCTCTGCCCCGCCGAGCCCGAGAACTTCAGACGGATGGTATCCTCCGGAAGCCCCTCGGGGCCGTAACGACGCGTCACCTCGCTGCCGAGAATCGTGCCGACGGTGCGGTTGGTGTTGCGGATGGGCAGACTGGCGCGCACCGCCTCCTTCTGCTCCAGCGCCGGTGCGCAAATGCCGAGCAGGACCGACATGTCCAGGGATTTCTCCAGACCGTGCTCCTGCGCAACCCGCCAATACTGGCCGGTCTGCGGCGGAACCTGCGGGCGGTGCAGCAGCGCGTCCAAAGACACCGTCTTCGCCTTGTCCGCCAGGCCCCCGTCCTGCATCTCGAGCAGATCCTTGCGGCCGATCATGTCGTCGAGGCGGCGGAAACCGAGGCGGGCCATCAGCTCCCGCACCTCCCGGGCCACAAAGGTGAAAAAATTCACCACGTGGTCGGGCGAACCGGTGAAGCGGCCGCGCAGACGCGGGTCCTGCGTCGCCACACCAACCGGGCAGGTATTGAGGTGACAGGCACGCATCATGATACATCCCAGAACGATGAGGGATGTGGTGGCGAAACCGAACTCCTCGGCGCCGAGCAGGGCGGCGATAACAACGTCGCGGCCGGTTTTGAGCTGACCGTCCGTCTCCACCCGGATACGGTCGCGCAGGCCGTTGAGCACCAGGGTCTGGTGGGTTTCGGCAAGCCCCAGCTCCCAGGGAAGCCCCGAATGCTGAATGCTGGAAAGGGGCGAGGCCCCCGTCCCCCCGTCATGGCCGGAGATCAGCACCACGTCGGCCTTGGCCTTGGCCACCCCGGCGGCGATGGTGCCGACACCGACTTCGGAGACCAGTTTGACGCTGACCCGGGCATGGTGATTGGCGTTTTTCAGGTCGTGAATCAGCTGGGCCAGATCCTCGATGGAGTAGATATCATGATGCGGCGGCGGCGAGATCAGCCCCACCCCGGGGGTGGAGTGCCGCACCCGGGCGATGGGAGGATAAACCTTGTGACCGGGCAGCTGTCCCCCCTCCCCCGGCTTGGCCCCCTGGGCCATCTTGATCTGCAGCTCCTTGGCG
>QKGY01000216.1 GCA_003250235.1 Desulfuromonadaceae bacterium | reverse complement strand
TCAAGGCGGGCGAATACGGGTTCAGCGAACCGGCCCTGCCGGGGGAGGTTCTCGACAGGCTGGTTGCCGGCGATGTGCGGCAGTACCGGTTCACCGTCCCGGAAGGGCTGACCATGAAGGAGATCGCTCAACGGCTGTCCGCCGAGGGGCTCGGCAATGGCGACCTGTTCCTGCAATTGGCCCGGGATCCCGCGTTTATCGCCTCTCTCGGCGTCGAGGCGACGTCCCTCGAAGGGTATCTTTTTCCGGAGACCTATACCCTGGTGGCCGGAACCCCCGAGAGACGCCTGATTCAGGCTATGGTGCGGCAGATGACGGCGCGTCTCACGCCGGATCTGCTGGCGGCGGCACAGGCCCGGGGGCTGAACGCCCACGAGCTGGTCACCCTGGCTTCCGTAATCCAGAAAGAGGCGGGAAACGAATCGGAAATGCCGTTGATCTCCGCGGTGTTTCATAACCGGCTGAAGCGGGGGATGCGCCTGCAGGCCGACCCGACGGTGATTTACGGGATCGAGAATTTCAACGGCAACCTGACCAAAAAAGACCTGCTGGAGCCGACACCGTACAACACCTACCGTATCGCCGGACTTCCTCCCGGCCCGATTTCCAACCCGGGTGAGGCGGCGTTGAAGGCGGCGGCTTTTCCGGCGGATGTGAACTATCTTTACTTTGTCGGGCGCGGTGACGGAACCCACGCCTTTTCATTGACGCTGACCGAGCACAATGCGGCGGTACGGCGTTATCAATTGCGACGCTGACCTTTGCCGCCGGTGAGGCCGGCGCGGGGACCGGGGGGAGGATGTCCAGCAGAATCCTGATTGCCGAGGACAACGATCGCGTTGCTGCTTTTCTGGAGACCGTGTTGCAGCGGGGGGGATACGCCCCGGAGCGGGTCGCGGACGGGATCGAGGCGATGCAGCGAATCGCCGCATCGATGCCGGATCTTCTTCTGCTCGATTTGCGTCTGCCCCGCCTGAACGGTGTCGACCTTCTCAAAAAGCTGCGTCAGAGCCCCAAGGGGAAATCGCTTCCGGTCGTCATCGTCACCGGTGTCTACAAGGGAGAGCGATTCGCCAAGGCGGCTGAAGCGCTTGGCGTCCGCCATTACCTGGAAAAGCCCTTTACCGCAGGCACTCTCCTTCATGCCGTCAGAGATATGCTTCCCTCCGTATCGGGCGAACCGCTGTCGGTTCATCTCTACAAGGCCTTCCGTGAGCGCTTCAGCGGCGTCTGCCGCTTCGGCGGCGAGACGAAGGCGGTCCTCTCCTTTCTTCACGGCGTTCCCGTGTCGCTGCAGCCGGGTTTCGTACACCGGGATTTCGGCGATTTTCTGCAGAAACGCGGTCTGATCTCTGCCGACGAAGCGGCCTATTACCGGAGCCGGGGAGAAGGGCGGGGCGATACGTTGGTGCAGCTGGGATGCCTGCGGTACGCCGAGCTTCTGCAGGAGACCATCGCCTATCTGACCAGCGAGCTGGTCGAGGCCTTCACGCTGCCGCCGATGCCGGCGCAGTTCCAGCCCGCCGAGATTCCCGCGGGGATGCAGGTTCTCACCCTCAATGTTCCCTATCTCTTTTATCTCGGATACCACCGCAGCAACGACCCTGCCCTGGAGCCAAAATTTCTGGCTGACAAGGGAGAGCAGTTCGTCGCGCCTGCGGAGGCTTTCTATCGCCACATCAACTT
This sequence comes from Desulfuromonadaceae bacterium, assembly GCA_003250235.1. Lineage (GTDB taxonomy): Bacteria > Desulfobacterota > Desulfuromonadia > Desulfuromonadales > SZUA-540 > SZUA-540. The sequence continues at coordinate 1,403 of QKGY01000216.1, read as the reverse complement.
CCTGAGCCTCAACGAAGAGGAACGGCTCCTGGTGAAAGGGATGGATGGTTCGAGAACCCTGTCCCAGTGCCTGGAGGGACGCTCGGAGGTCTTCCCCTTTCTCCGGCTGCTCCAGACCTTCGACATGCTGCGATTCGATACCGCGGCCATGGACGTCGTGCCGCCGGCAGACATGCCGCTGCGTACCCTGTTCAATGCCGTCGAAGACGAGGTGGCCGTCGTAGCCGACGAGCCCCTCGAAAGTTTCACCGACCTGGTCGAAGAGGAAGCCGACGACGGGGAGGCTCTGGTCGATGTGCCCCAGGTACCCCAGCAGGCGCCGCAGGAGCCGTCGGGCTTGGCCAGCAGCGTCCGCAAGACGTTCGAGGGGATGCAGGGGAAGAACTACTACCAGATCTTCGGGATGGAGCAGGGGCGATTCTCTTTCGACCGTCTCAAAGAGGGCTATTTCAAGCTGACCCGCGAGTTCGGACCCGAGACGATGATGCAGCTTTCCGGAGAAGAGGCCAGTATGGTCGAGGAGATCCTCTCCACCGTGACTACGGCCTACAACACCCTGTCGGACGTGGTCAAGAAGGAACGCTACGACGAGCTGCTGGGCTCGGAGAAGGTCGGCCTCGGCCAGAAAGGCGACGACATTTTCCAGGCCCAGGTGCAGTTCCAGTCCGGCAAGGTTTTCCTGGATATGGGGGAGTGGGACAATGCCGAGAAGGCCATTCAGGATGCCTGCAACATCGTTCCCCAGAACGGCGATTACCTGGCGCACCTCGCCTGGTCGATCTACCGCAACCCCCGCAATGCCAACAGCCGCGCCATGCTGGACAAGGCCCGGCAGATGGTCAATCGCGCCCTCACCCTCGACCGCGTCCCCTCGGCCTATGCCTTCAAAGGGTGGATGCTCTTTGAAGCGGGCCAGGATGCCCTGGCCGAGTCGGAGTTCAACAAGGCCCTGAAACTCGATGCCCGCAACGGCATGGCGCGCAAGGGCCTGCGCGAGCTGATGGAGAAACGCGAGCAGGAGAAGAAGGGGCTGTTCAAGAGGATGTTCAAGTAGGGGAAGTTTTCAGGAGGTTATTTAGTAACGAGAGGGGACCGCTAACCGGTCCCCTCTCGTTTTTGCGGTCGAGATCCAGCGGTACTGCTTCAGGATCTCTATGTTTATCGCTATTTGTGTTGTTTGATAAAGGCTGGAACCGGCGGGTTGCGCCCCGCCAGACGCCTTACTTTTTGGCCAAGCCACCAAAAAGTAAGCAAAAAATGGCTTTTTTTATTTCTGTCGCAAGGTTTGTTGGAGCATTTGCCACTCCACGGTACTAGACGTTCTCCGCTCCGAATCAACAAAAAGCAACGGCCCCGGGCTCACTGCGTTCGCACGGGTTAAATTGGGCCTGTCCTGCCTCTTC
>QKGY01000236.1 GCA_003250235.1 Desulfuromonadaceae bacterium | reverse complement strand
TTCGCCAACAAGCTTCAGGAACAGGGCAAGGAGAAGCTCGAGGCGGTACGCGAGGCCACTCTCACCCGCCTGCGCCCCATCCTCATGACCACCGCCGCCACCATCGCCGGGCATTTCCCCCTGACCCTCGTCACCGGCGCCGGCGCGGCGGCCCGGAACTCCATCGGTCTCGTGCTGGTCGGCGGGATGGCCATCGGCACCCTCTTCACCCTCTTCGTCATCCCCTCCATTTACATGCTGGTGGCCCGCGACCACGCCAAAGACGTCAAGCGAGAGGCCGAGGTGAGCGCCGCCGAGTCAGCCATTCTCTGAGTCCAGTCGAAAAACCTATAAAAACCTGTCATATCACTCAATCTCCAGCGATATAACCGTTTAATTTCAATAATTAACACCCATTCATAGGGCTAATTATTCCAAAATTCCCCTCTCATTTCAGTAAACAATCCTCTTCCGGCCGTTTTCCATTCCGGGAACCATCGCCTGGCATGATGATTGCCACTGCATAAAGTCTCCCCTGTAACCCGATGTGAAACGCAACAGGCATTCTGGCCCGCACGAGGAAGGTCGTCGGCTGTGCCACATGCATGAGAGATCGATCACCGCGCCGCAGAAAGGAGCCCCGTCGTGTCACGCTCTCACACGGACATTACCGCGCCTGTCAAAGCGAACCAAAGGTATCTGCTCGCCATCTACCTGATCTTCTTTTTCTCCGGACTGGCGGCGCTGGTCTATCAGGTGGTGTGGGTTCGTTCCTTCAGCCTGGTTTTCGGAGGGACCCACCTGGCCGTTACCACGGTTCTCGCCATCTACATGGCTGGCCTGGCCATCGGCGGCGCCCTGTTCGGGAAACACGTGAAAGAGTCTCCTCTGCGGCTTTACGGCCAATTGGAACTGGGGATTGCCTTTCTGGCCCTTCTGGCTTTCGGGCTTGCGCGGGTCTATCCGGAGATTTATGCCTTCTTTGCTCAGGGGCATGAGAGCGACAAGATCCTCCTTACCCTGATCCGCCTCGGCTTCTGCACCCTGTCCCTTCTCGGCCCAACCATCCTGATGGGCGGCACCCTGCCCGTACTCTCCCGCTGTCTGTCCCCTTCGGGTGCGAACATCAGCAGACACCTGTCGTTCCTTTACGGGTTTAACACCCTCGGGGCTCTGGCGGGAGCCGGCTTGACGGCCTTCGTCTTCCTGAGGTTCATGACGGTCAGCAGCACCTACGCCCTGGCCATTGTTCTGAACACCCTGCTCGGAGTGGCCGCACTCAGGCTTTCCCGGCATCAACCTTCGCCAAAAGATAGCGACGCGTCTGTGCCCAAGGGCGAAGAGATATCCGACAGGCACGGTCTTCGACCCGACACATCGTTCTCTTACAAACTGGTCTTCTGGGGGATCGGCGTCAGCGGATTCTGCGCTCTGGGGTACGAGGTGCTCTGGACCCGGATTCTCACCCTCTTCATCGGCGCTTCGGTATACGGCTTCGCCACCATGCTGTGCGCCTTCCTGGCCGGCATCGCCGTGGGCGGCTACGCGTTCGGTCTCCTTCCCAAGCGACTCTGGAGTCAGGGTTCTGCCGCCATCGTCCTGTTCGGCGTGGTCCAAATGCTTATCGGCGGCACGGCGATCCTCGTCTCCTATTTTCTACGCGATGTCTCGACTCTCGCACTCTGGCTCGCCGACGTCTTTCAAACCTCGGCCGTGGGCGGCGTGAGTCTTTATGTCTCCTTTCTGCTGGCGTTCCTGTTCATGTTCGTCCCGGCCTTTTTCATGGGAATGGCTTTCCCTCTGGCCGGCACCGCGCACGTCTCCTTCAAAGGGGCTGTCGGCAAAGGGGTCGGCGAAGTGTTGTCCATCAACACCGTTGGAGCGATCCTGGGGGCGGCCGTCAGCGGATTCGCCCTGATCTACCTGATCGGCATCGAGCGGTCCCTGCAGCTGCTGATCGCCATCAACCTTGGCTGGGGCCTTCTCGTACTGCTCAGTCTCAGCGGAAAAAGGGTTTTGAGCGGTGTGGGTTTGCTGGCGCTCGGCTCCGGCTTGATTCTGGTCGTTTCCCATCCGTCTTGGCTGCAGGTCTGGGACCAGGATTTCTTTGCGATGTACGAAAACAATCGCCCGGACATTTACGGCGATCCGGAGGCGGTGGATTATGTGTTGAAGAATTCGGAGGTGCTTTATTACGGCGAGGGGACCGAGGCCATCATCAGCGTCATCAAGGTCAAGGGAAGCCACCAGGGGATGAACGTCAACGGCAAGACGGTGGCCTCCAACATGCTGTATGACCGGCAATGCCAGTTGACCCTGGGGCACCTGCCGATGCTGCTGCATCCAGAGCCCAAAAAGGTGCTCTGTATTGGCCTGGGGACCGGTATCACGCTGGGGGCGACCTCCGTGCATCCCAGCCTTGAAAAGCTGACGCTGGTAGAGATTGAACCCAAGGCGCTGGGTGCCGCGCAAACTTTCGCCCGCGACAACCATAAGGTTCTGGACAACCCGAAACTGAACATCGTTCACCTCGATGGCCGCAACTTCCTGCTGACCACCTCAGAGCGTTTTGATGTGATCACCGCCGACCCGATTCACCCCTGGGCGCAGGGAGCCAGCTATCTCTATACACGCGAATATTTCCGCCTTGCTTCCGAGCGGCTGGCTCCAGGCGGTGTCATGTGCCAGTGGCTGCCCCTGTATGAAATGTCCCCTCAGGATCTGAAGTCGGTGATCCGGACCTTCAAAGAGCAATTCGCCTACACCCTGATGTGGGGAACCCATTACGACGGGGAGATCATCGGCAGCAATTCTCCGATTCCGCTCGATGAAGAAACGCTGCAGAAACGGATCGAGCAACGGGGAATCAAGGCGGATCTCGAGAGCGTTTACATGGGTTCTGCCAGGGAATTTCTGAGTTACTTCGTCATGGGCTCCAAAGGCTTCGAGGCTTTCGGTCGCGACGGGGTCACCAACACGGACGAAAACCTGTACCTCGAATTTTCGACCCCCCTGTCGACAGGAATGCCGGAGCGGGTCCCCGAGAACCTGGCCGAGCTCAGCCGGTTCCGGGAGGATATCGTCGACTATCTCTCGCCTGCGTCGCAGAGCGACCCCCAATGGTCCAACTGGCTCGCCGTCACACGGCTTTACGACCAGGCCCATATCCAGTCATTCTGGGGGGGGAAACCAAACGGATATGGCATGTGGCTGCAGACCCTGGAGCAAGAAGCACCCTGGTTCGGCCCCGGGCAGACGCTCAACGCGCTTTATCGTGCCGAGCGGGCCAAGGACCCGGTTCTGATTGAAAGGCTGGACCTGCAAGTGGCGGGAATGCGACCGGAGCTTGATACCCTGACCTTTGCCTGTCTGCTGAGACCCAAGAACAAGGTGGAAACATCGCTGGTCTTTGTCGATAACCAGCAGCGCACCATCCTGGCGGAGTATGCCTTTTCGACCCCGCTTCCCCCGAACGCCGCCCGGCAATTCTCGACGGGGGTGATGGACCGTGTCCGGAAGATCTATGAAGGTGTTTCGCAATCGATGCAGGCAGGATCGAAGCCCGATCGGGGGGATTTGCTGGAGAAAATCACGGCGGGTATTCAGCAGGAGGCGCAGAAGGCCCGAGAAGACAAGACCCCTCTGTTCACTCAGGAGATCCGTCGCCAGGGTTAACGGAAAGAGCCGTCCCGCGTCGGGACGGCTCTTTCCGCTCAGGGACAATCAAACGGGCAGACTATTATTTCCCGAGCTCTTCCAGGACCTGTCCTTGGCGGATAAAAGAGATCCCCTGGCCGGAGCGGGCGCCGATCATGACGCTCTCGAAAATCGGCGCGACCACCTCTTCGGCGGCTTTCCACCGGACGAGGAAACAGGCTCCGAAGCCTCCGGACTCGTCACTTTCCCGGACATACACATGGTCGGAGGCCAGGGGGCCAAGGACCATGGGCTTATCGAGGTACTTGTTGAGAAACTTCCCATCCTTGTCGTAATAATCGACGGAGAGGACTTCGATCTTGGTGGTTCGGTCGACATTTCTCAGGCTCAACATGACCGCCAGGTTGAAGGGCATGGCCCTGTCTCCGCTGAACACATTGGAATAGGCCGGCACATATACGACCTGCCCTCTGGACATTCGAATCCCCTCTGCGGCGGCAGCGGAAGAGCCGACTCCCAACAGAAAAAGACAGGCCATCGCCAGAGCGGTTCTTTTCAGCGAAAATCTCATGAGTCTATCCTTCCGGGATGCGGTTATTCGGATTGCTTGCCTTCAATCTCGTCAATGGTCAGCTTGAATACCAGGGTGTTGCGCACGCTTTCTTCCAGATAGACGTGGTTTTCGTCCGAGTACTGCGCCATGATGATATCCAGCGCCCGCACCTTTTCCTCCAGCCCTTCCAGAAACGCAACCGTCCCGTAACCGATCAGGCTCCGGTACCGGGCTCCCCACCGGCAGGCGGTATCGCCTTTGCGGATGCCGAGGTCCACATCCATCTCAAAACAGACCCGGGGATGGGTTTTCAGAATATCGACCTTGCGTCCCTGGTGCGCCGAATGGAAATACAGCGTACCGTCGCAATAGCCGAAGTTGAGGGGGACGACATAAGGGACCCCGTTGTCGATCATCCCCAGACGGCAAACCCGTGCTTGTGCAATGATCGCCTCAATCTGATCGCGTTCCTGAACCTTTTTTTCAGCTCGTCTCACATTCTTACCTTTCCCCGTTATTCCCCCTCCCCAGAAATCGCTTCAGATCTGCGGGGGGCCCAGCCATCAACGCAAAAAACGCCAGTTATTGAGGATGCTTCGGGCGATGCAGTTTCAGCTGGTTGATCTCGGAGAGTTGCTCCACCTGAATCTCCTGAATCTGCACCAACCGCTCCCATTGTTTGTTCAGCAGATGATCGAGCTTCTCGTGAATCTGGCGGATTTCCAACTCAGCCTTCAGGTTCACCTGGTAATCGTGCTGGGCACGCAGGCGATCCTTGGCCTCCTGCCGGTTCTGGCTCATCATGATGACCGGCGCCTGGATCGCCGCCAGACAGGAGAGCAGCAGATTCAACAGGATGTAGGGATAGGGATCGAAAGGACGCCAGAACAGCACCAGGCTGTTCATGGCGATCCAGCCCAGCAGGATCAAGGCAAAGATCCCCAGAAAAGCCCAACTGCCTCCGAAAGCGGCAATGCGATCCGCCAGCCTTTCTCCCAATGTCCAGTCCTGTTCGAACTCTTTGTCGATATCCGACGAGATCAGTTCATGCTTCTGCAAACTGTCGAGAACCTCCCTCTCCAGCTCCGACAACTCTCCCTTGTCCGATTCGAGAAGCCCATGAACATACCGGGAGCGATAAATCGCCAGATCGGCGCGGCAGATGAAACTGTCGTCCGTCCACTCGGGATGATCCTGACGAATCAGTGCGTGGATCGATTCACGCACCAGGTGGGCAGAGACCACGCCCGAGGGAAGGAACGTCTTGCCGCAAACTGCACATGGATGACCGCTTTTGATCATGATTCTCAACCCTTCTTTCGCGCCGTCATCGGCCGGGTTGCTTGAAGGCTATCGCCGACGGACCCGAAGTGTCTGGTGATCGCCTCGCGCCGATAGTCAAAGATATGCGTTAACTGCCGCCTGACCCACAGGGTATGAATGGCCTTGCCCAGAAATGAGTATCCTACAGCGTAATGAACCCTGTCCACAATTTCAACGCCCTGCTCGACAGGATGAAACTGGTGGATATGATACCAGAATTTATAGGGGCCAAGGCGCTGTTCATCCACAAAGGAGACTCCGGGGACGACATGCTTGATTTCCGTCAGCCACGGGACATAAACCAGAGGAAGAATCCGGATGCGATATCGGAGGATCTGACCGGAATACGTGGTCGGCTCTTCCGGCGACAAAATTTGAAAATGGAGCGAAGGCGGCGTGATGCTGTTCAGGTTGGCCGGGAGGGAGAAAAAATTCCACACCTCGTCCAGAGTTGCAGGAACGATCTGGCGGGCTTCGAGAAAATAGCTCATGGCAGGAAAAACCCCAGGCTAGCCGGACAGGTTCTTTTCCATTGTGAAATTGACCAGTTCAACGCCCCTCCTGACGAATTGATTACGCGTTCGAACCGTATAGCCCCGTTTCTCGAAGAAGGGGCACGCCATTAACGACGCCTCGACGTAGAGACGTTGCAGGCCCCGACGTATCGCCTCCTCCTCAGCAAACCGGTACAAACGTCCGGCCACACCCCGTCGTTGAAAATCTTTGTGCGTATACAGACAGTCGATGTGACCATCAGCCTCCAGTTCAATGAACCCGACCACCTGCCCCCCTTCCAGTGCGAGAAACGGCTTTTTCCTAGAGAGCCGCTCCCCCCACCAGGCGTAATCCGGCGGAGTTGGTGCCCAGGCTTCGAGCTGCTTGGTTGAATAATGGGTGTGGGCCGTACCATGGACCGACGCGTGATAGAGATCGGCAATCTCCCGGGCATAGAAATTCTTGTAAGGAACTATTTTCATAAAAAGCCCCCAGGAAAGCCATCTACTGGACGGAGTTTCCGTTGAGGGCCACAAGAGGCGACTGGAGAGAAGGCGATACCTGGGCAAATCGTGGAATGGAGAACATAACACAGGTCCCTCTTCCGGGGGCACTGTCAATGTGGATGCGACCGTTATGCCCCTCGATAATGGTTCTCACAATAGTCATACCCAGTCCAAGCCCGCCTACCGCGGTGTTCGACGTATCGACGCGATAAAACTTGTCAAAAACACGTTGCACCTGCTCCGGCGTCATGCCGATTCCCGAATCTGTCACGGAAAAGCTCACCTCCCGTTCATCGGCCCAAGAGCTTACATGGATAGCGCACCCCTCCGGGGAGTATTTAACGGCATTGCTCAGAAGATTTTCAAAAACTTGATTTATTTTATGCCTGTCGCAGAACACGATGGGAGACCCTTCCTCCGGGAGCTCCAGTATAAATTCGTAACGGGGGTTTTCTTTTTGAAACTGCTGTATTAAAAGATTCAATTCTCCATCGACATCCGTATAGGCCATCTCCAGGTTCACTTTGCGCCCAGCTTCCAGCCGACTCAACAGAAGAAGTTCATCGACAATCTGCTCGAGGTGAGCGCCTTTTTCATGAATTATGGAAAGGCACTCGCGCTGCTGCTCCAGGGAGACACCCCGCTGCCATTCTGAATCCAGAAGGAGTTCCGCATATCCCATGACTGCCGCCAAGGGGGTATTCAGTTCGTGCGCCGCCGTCATGATAAATTCGCTTTTAAGCCGGTCGCTCTCACGAACCCGTGTCACATCGCGCAGATTGAAAATATGACCGACGGTCTCGGTCCCTTTTCGCTTTACGTCGGAGACGGTCAGCTGAAACGTACGAACTTCATTCTGAGTTCGGTCGAACAGATTGATATCCGTCGGACCATCCGGATTTCTGGCAGCAAAATCTTCAGGGAATTCCCCGGCGAGACAGGGTTGCAGGACGTCCAGGATTGTTTTTCTTCGGCATTCCGTAAAATGAATTCCCAGAAAATCCTCCGCATGCTGATTCAAAAGGATCACATGATTCTCAAGATTGGCAACCAGCATGATATCCGGGGTGGACTGGATAATGCTCGACACATGATCCCAGGCATTCTCCAGCTCGACCGTCCGCTCTTTGACCCTGTTTTCCAAAGAAAGCAAAGACTCTTTGAGGGCATCTTCGGCTTCTCGTCGCTTTTTATCCATTACCAGCAAACGTCCCGTCCCCAAAGCCCCCCCGAAAACCCCTAGGAGCCAGAGCAGGAGATGCGCCGTGATCTCCTGCGAACGGGCTTTGCCGAGATGGGCCCAGAAAGGCGCCATGGGGATGGATACACTGATCCCTCCTCGGATATCCCCTAAAACGTATCCCTGCTCAGCATGGCATTTCAGACAACTTTCTTCCGTATAAAAGGGGCGCATCAGCCGCATATAATCCTGGCCACCGACAGGGCTTAAAGCCACCACCTCGGTGGCCCCTTCTTCAAAAGCCCTGAGGGCCTCAGCCTCCCAGGCATCGGGAGCATTTTCAGCCCGGAGAGGATTCAGACTGGTCAGATGTCCTAAAACTTCTTGCCGCTCATAGGCAAGCTCGTTGACTTGCCTCATGATATAGGCGGGATTGATCAGCGTCAGCTGACGCCCGGAAGGGGTCAGAATATCTCTTTCGGGAATGTCTTCAAGAAAGGGGTTTGGGGGGGTGTGTTCATCGACAGGAACATATACCCCACCGTGGCTGGCGGCCCACTGGCGAAAAAGGGTATCTTTCTGATAAACGGTCCGGGCCTGAATTGTCGCCTGCGCCAGAAGTCCCAGCCGTTCGTTGCGCAAAGCCCAGGCAAGGGAAATCAGGAGGGCAACCGTCCAGAAGATCAACAGCAACAGCGAAAAGTATTTTACTGAAAACGTATTTTTGAATGTCATCAACCGTTTGCCCATGTGAGCCCTCTCGTCAATCAACACTCAATATCAATAAATTTCAGGTCGCCGTCAGATGAGTTTACCATACAGCAGGAATCCAGCAGGCATAAGCTGACAAAATCGCTCCTCATTCCATCTTCTGAAACGTTCCGGCGAAAAGTTTCTTGCCCTGAAGCAAGGGAATTTCTTCACGGGAGATTACTTCAAACCCGTTTATGGAGGCGACGTTACAAAAAGACTCGGGATCCACCAGCTTCATGATGGAAGAGAGTTTCTTCAGGCTGGAGAACCCGGTCTCTGTAATAGTCGCAGAATGCTCGCTGGGCAATTGCAGCCCGGCTATCAATAATCCACCGGGCCGGACCAGGGGACAAAGATGCTCCAAGGCGACAGGGAGCGTAAGATATTCAAAGACCAGGGCGGCAAAAACCAGATCGACGGGAGGACAGGGAACAGGGGCCTGTAAAATATTGTGCTGAAAGATTTCCGACGTATCGATGCGTTTCCCATGGCGCTGTTTTAAAACCTCCAGATAGTCCCCGTTGATATCGATACCGACAACGCGTCGGGTGACCTCCGGGTTGATATGTTCGAATCCATTCCCCGTACAACACCCCAAAACTGCCACCGAAGAAGGCCGATACGCCTCCAGGGTCACTTGGAACAATCGGCTGAGCACCTGAAGCTGACCGACCTGCTTCGACGCCATATGCCCCTCGTAATCGGCGGCCGGTATTTCAAGCCACGGGTTTGCCATCAGCGTTGATCCTTTACCTTTGCGGGCTCCGTCGGTCGGGGCGTACCAGCCAGAAAAGCCCGACCGTGGTCAGAGCCCCGAGGGTGTCGGCCAGCATGTCTTTCTGGGCATCCCAGATATCGCCTTGCGAACCGAGAAACTCGATCCCGGCATCCCCGCCGTCGGCCACTGCATACCACCATTCAATGATCTCGTAGCCGGCAGCCACGCTCATGATGAAAAACACACCGAGAAAAGAGGCCAGCACCGGGCCGCACCAGCGCTTGCGGACAACCCACTCCGCCAGGGGATAGGCATAAAAACCGACCGAATAGTGGCCGACGCGGTCGAAATGGTTACGCTCAAACCCGAAAAGATCGGACACCCAGCCGAAAGGAACGTTGGCAAAGGTGTAATGTCCCCCGACGGTGTGCCAGAAGAGCCAGAACGCCATCAGGGTATAGGAGAGGTTGCTGAAACGGAATTTCGGATAGCTCAGCACCAAAAGGATAAAGACGATCGCCACCGGGATCACCTCGGCGATCCACACCTCGCGCGAGACCGGGGCTATGCCGAGCAGGATGAAAAAGACCGTAAACACGGCAGCCAGGGTGTGGGGATAATATCGGGAGAGCATCGGAGTCCTCCTGAAAAAGAATAAAAATTGAGAACCGTTATTTATTCAACAAAATGAAAAGATGGCTCCAGGGCCGAAGAACCTAAATTCTCGACGATCTGGCGCTGGATCTCATCACGGGAATTCTCTTCGATCCCTGCGCCTTCGCTCCAGCTCAGGAAAGCCTTCTTGCCATTGCCATGGAAGCTGATCAGCTGATACCCGTTGGCGCCGTCGGGCAGATAATAGAGGGAAACGCCCTTGGAGGTACGGCACTGCAGCTGAGAGCTGTCGGCAGGATAGGATTCATGGCGGGAGAAAAAGCTCTCCGCCTGAACCTTGCAGGACTGAAGATCGCTGCGCGCTGCGGCGCTGTAAGCTTTTTCCCGGTAGGCGGCGAACTGGGGGATGGCGATGGCCGCCAGGATACCGATCATTGCGATGCCGATAAAAGGCACGAGGATCGCCAGTACCATAGCACCACCGCTAGCCGTTTCGGGATACATCCGCTGAAGTTCGGGCTCGCTCTTGAACGCATAGACGAAGAACTCCACCAGCGCAATGAGGCCCGGAATATAGGTCCAGAAGAAGAGCAGGTACAGAACTCCGGCCAGATACTTTTTCTGATAGAACTTGTGCCCGCCGAATCCGCCAAGGAAAAAAGTGATCAGAAGCAAAGCCACCTTGTTGATCGCATGAGGGGAGGAGGCTACCCGTACCCCGCATCCGGGGCAGATCTCTGCATTGGCATGAATGCGCTTTCCGCAGGTTGAACAAAACCTGGCATTGGCAGGCGGTACCGAAGGATTCGCGTTGCGGGGAGGCGTTGTCGCAGAATTGGACACGGGAGGCGCCATGTCATGAAAGATAAAGGTATCTTCGCGGGCTTCGAGAGGAAAGGCGTGCTGGCATTTGGGACAGCGCAACCGCTTAAGATCGGCAGGGATTTTCTGCGGGTCCACCTCTTTGCTGAAACCGCATTTCGGGCAGGTGATCGCAAGCAAGCTCATGGAACCTCCAAAAACGATAATTTAAAAACAGCCGATATCATGGCGCGCACGCTCCGAGCATAGACCGTATCCGGCTTTTTCTCGGGGCATCCGCAAAGCTGGCCTCAACACTGTTGGCCACCAGTTGCAGGGCCTGGGCTTTCGTCAGGCCCAAAGACTCTGAAAGGGCCATGAAATTTTCGCTCAGGTATCCCCCGAAATAGGCGGGGTCATCCGAATTGACCGTAACGCAGATCCCGCGATCGAGCATGTCCAGAATATTGTGTTCGTCCATGCTCTCAAACACGCGCAGCTTGACGTTCGACAGGGGACACACGGTCAAAGGCAGGCGTGTTTTTGCAAGATAGTCCAACAGCGCAGGATCTTCGACGGCGCGGACGCCATGGTCGATACGGGAAACATGCAGATTACGAATCGCCGTCCATATATAGGCGCTGGGCCCCTCTTCACCGGCATGAGCAACCGCCCGCAGGCCTAACTCTTGAGCCCGGGAGAATACCCGGCTGAATTTTTCCGGGGGGTTCCCTTTTTCTGAGCTATCCAGTCCCACGGCGGCAATCCGATCGAGAAAGGGAGTCGCCTGTTCCAGCGTGGCGAAGGCGTCCTCTTCGCTGAGATGGCGAAGAAAGCAGAGGATGAGCCTGCTGGAGATGCCGAAACGTCCCTCTGCGTCGTTTAAGGCCCTGGTAATCCCGTTAAATACGGTGGCAAAAGGGACACCTCTGGCCGTATGGGTCTGAGGATCGAAAAAGGGTTCTACGTGAACCACATTCTGCTGTTGGCAGCGGACCAGATAGGCCCAGGTCA
>QKGY01000161.1 GCA_003250235.1 Desulfuromonadaceae bacterium | reverse complement strand
TCCGGGCGAAGAATGGTCTTCCCTTCGGGGTGACCCTCGTGGCCCGCGCCTTTGCCGATGACGATCTGGCCGTGCTGGCCGATCGGCTGCATCGCGCCGGCGGCGACGTTCTCAAGGCCGGGGGGCTCGATCTGCCTCTCAACGGTGCGTCTCTGCAGCCGGCTTCCGGGGCGGCCCGCGTCCGCCTGGCGGTCGTCGGGGCCCACCTGAGCGGCGAGCCTCTGAATCACCAGCTGACCGACAGGGGGGGGAGGCTGGTTGGTGCCACCCGAACGGCACCGGACTACCGGCTCTATGCCCTGGGGGGGACGGTGCCGCCCAAGCCCGGGCTCTTCCGCGAGCCGGGATTTGCCGGACCGGGACTGGCCGTGGAAGTCTGGGAACTCACCGATCAGGCCTTCGGAAGCTTCGTCGCCGAGGTGCCGCCGCCTCTGGGCATCGGCAACGTGATTCTGCAGGATGGCTCGGTGGTCAAGGGGTTTATCTGCGAGGACTTCGCCCGTCAGTCGGCGCAGGAGATCACCGCCTTCGGAGGATGGAAGGCCTTTCGGGCGCAGGGTGGGGCGGCACATTGACCCTGTCCTGAGAAGCAATAACAAGGGCCGGTCTCATGACCGGCCCTTTTGTTTCTAAGGGATTCAGAAATTGCGGGCCAGGTGCCCTTTGAGCATCTCGATGAAGTCAGCCTCGCGGTCTCCCCGGTACACCAGGGACGAGGCGATCTCGCTGGCCAGGATGGCCCACTGGTATTTGACCGGAAGGGTCCCGAGCCGTTTGCGGTACCTGGGTTCCCGCAGCATGGCCGGCAGGTGGGCGAGGATCGCCTTGCGGAACAGCGGCTGGGTGGCCAGCTCCGGGTTTTTCTGGAAGAAACCGAAGAGGCGGGCGTAGGTGGCGTTGATCTCGCGACTGATTTCGTCGGAAATTTCGGTATAGAGCCGGTCTGCGGAGTCTTCCTTGTGGCGGCGCAGGATCAGCCGGGCTTCGTCTGCGGCCCGCTTCTCCAGGATGGCGAGCACATCGGCCACGTAGCGCTCCTTATGCGCCAGGAACTCCCTGTCGCTCAGCAGCAGGTTGGCGATGATCTCGTAGGAGGAAGAGATGACCCCGCATTTGTTGGCCGAGGCGTCGCGCATGATCACCGCGCCGTGCTTTTGCAGGGCGATGCGGGCTTCGGGGGTGATGAAGGAGTTGGCCCCCTCGATGATGACCCTTGCCGACGGGGAGCCGTCCGCAAGGAGGAAGCGCTCCCAGGTGTCGGCGTCGATCGTTTCCGGGCGTCCCCCGGCCGGGATGAACAGGTCGGCCTCGACCGAGAAAACGAGCCCGCCGGTGAGGCGGAAGAACTCGTCGGGAGAGATCCACTCATCGAGCAGCCCCTCTTCGGTGCGGACGGTCTTGCGGTAGAGCTGTTTGAGCCCGTCGCGTCTCTGCTGGTTGCGGTACAGCAGGAAGCCTCCCGGACCCAGCTTCTTAGGATCGAAGGATTCGATGTCCCGCGTCAGCAGCAGGGGTTCGAGCCCTTCGCGACTGGCCCCGGCAGGATCGAACAGGGCGCCGGTGCCGTCGAGGATCAGGCGGATCTGCACCTGAGGGCAGCGCTCCAGCAGGATGCGCATGGCGTTGCCCGCCACATCGCCGCCGGGGCCTCCGGTGAACTTGACGGAGAAGGGGGCGCTGGTGATGTCGATCCCCTGATCCTGCATGGTGATCTCGGCGAATTTCACCACCCCGGTGGAGGTGACGCCGTATTCCTTGTGGTTGATGCCGACCTTCTTGCTCGACATGATGCCGGTGCCGAGGATGTAGCCGCGGGCCTTGGAGACCTGGGCGATGATCTCCACCATGACGTCGTGCATGTTCTCGTCGGGGCCGAGCTCGATAGCTTCGTCCTCCCCGTAGTAGTCGACAACCCGGGGGTCCTGGGCCTTGCCGTCGCGGGTGACGAAGATGTCGAGAAAAGCGTGTGTGAGCCCGTACTGGAGCTTGTAAAGTCGGCGGGTGATCTGCTCCTGGTCCTCGTCGCAGCCGGCGCGCAGCACCACCCCCATTTTAGAGCCCCCCTCGTAGATATCCTTGTTCTTGAGCTGCTGGGTGTGGGCGAGAACGTAGACCTCACGGAACAGGGTGTTGGCCGTGGTGACGTATTCATCCCGGTTGCGCGTCAGGATGGTGCGCCATCCGCCCCGGGCGATGTCGGAGAAGCCGATGTGGTAGCCGCAACCGTGGCGTGCGAAGAAGAAGGTGATACGGAAGGGGCGCTCGGCCGGCAGGCCCGAGGTGAAGCGGGTGTCGAGGTCGCCGAGATAGGCCGGGTCGATGCGGAAGGCCAGGGCCTGCTTGGCGAGCACGAAAAAGTTGGTTTTCAGGGTGTGGCGGATGAACTGCAGGCAGCAGTGAAAGATGGTGCGCCGGAATTCGTCGAGAGCGCGGCGACCCGTGTTGTAGGCGGCGATGATCCGGGTGGTCTCTTCCAGAGCGGCGGCGTACGTGGCCTCGCGGTCGGCCTGATCGGGGTCGAAGCGGGTGCGGAACAGGCGGATCAGCTGCAGAGCGATATCCGGGTGGGAGTAAAAGGCCCTTTCCACCCCTTCGAGATCGAAGCGCGGTTGGTTGTTGTGGGCCAGATTGGTGTGGCAAAAGGCGATGAAGGCGTTGACCAGGGCCGCTTCCTCTCCCGTCATAACCCCCTGGGTGACGAACTCCCGGTAGGTGTGGGTCTCGGTGCCGAGAATCTGGGTGTTGAAGAGCTCCTTCTGCAGGGTGTCGAAGAGCTCGGAGCCCTTTTGGATCAATTCGCCGGCGTGGGTGCGCACGTAGAAGGTGGCAAGAAAGTAGGGGTGGATGCCGTTGCTGAGTGTCAGGCAATAGGCGCGGCGCACGCCGATGCCGAGTCGGTTGAAGACCTCCAGGGTCTGCAGCAGGAAGTCCTTCTGCGGCGGGTTGCCTACCGCGAACAGTACGCGGGACTCCCGGTGCTCGTCCGTCCCCTCCGTATCCTCGACATCGAGGTAGACGCCCCCATGCCGGTTGCCTTTCTGGTAGAGGCTGAGGATCTGCGCGACACGCTTGTAGGGCGAGATGCGCACATAGTTTTCGTTGTTGAGCCACAGGGTCTGCAGGGCGCGATCGAAGTCGGAGACGTCGAAGTCCGGATAATGGGTCTTCAGCGCCGCCGCCACCCCGCGCCGAATGCGCAGAGGGATGGCAAAGGGGGCGGGGTGGGCGATCGCCTCATGGCTCTTGCGGTCGAACTCGAAGCGCTGGATTTCCAGGCGCTGGGTGGTGCCCGGTACCGGTGCATAGGAGTGGGCGATGTGGGCGTAGGACATCTCCTTTTCGGAGAGGGTTCGCAGGGTGCCGTACAAGGAACCGGGGGCGGCGAGGCGCGCGAGGATGAGCTTTTTATCCGTTTCGGCCAGGATGATGCGGCGGTTTTGCTGCAGCCCCTGCAGACCGCTGGCCAGATTGGCAATGGCTTCGACCTCTTTCTTCATGGTGATGAAGAAGTAGGGGTGCATCTGCTGTTGCAGCCATTCCAGGTTGTCGGTGGTTTTGCCGAGATCGTCGATCAGCTGACGTCGAATTTTTTGTAGAAGGCGGGTATCGACTGAAAGATCCATGCGCTCCTTCCTTGGCCGGGGAGGCCTGGGGTTGGGGTGGAATCAGCGGGCATGGGGGGCCCGGAAGATTTCTTTCAGGGGATTTTCAAGGAATATACCAAAAAGCGCACCGTATCCAAGCCGTATACGAATCACGGCAAAGTCCCGGCGAGGGGTGCTGCTATGTGGTGGGTTTTACCCGATATGGTGAGCGTATCTTTCGGTATTGCATAATTCATGCATAAATGCATAATGGGGGTGTTGACACGTGCAAGTCGACCTGTTCAGGAGACAAGGGATGTCCTTAGAGGAAGAAAACGCCGGGGGCGAAGGCCCCTTCGAGATGCGACAATATCAGGAGCTGGCCTGGGAGCTCGATGCCATCATCGACTCCTCGTCCGACGGGCTCTTTGTCTGTGATGCCGAGGCCAATGTGATCCGCATGAATCCGGCCTCGGAGAAGATTCACAATGCCAAGGCCTCGGAGATCGTCGGACGCAACATGCGGGACCTGATCGCCGAGGGGTTCATCGACCGTTCGGCGGCGCTTGAGGCCAGCATCCGCAAGGCCAAGGTGAGCCAGCTGCAGAACAAGGCGGGTCGCAAGCTGATTTCCATCGCCACCCCGGTTTTCGACGAGGATGGCGAGCTGATACGCGTGGTGGTCAGCGAGCGCGACGTCACCGAGATCGACAAGCTGCAGAGGGAGCTCGAAGAGCAGGAGGCGATCAAGGACCAGTTCCGGCACCAGATGCTGGAGATGCAGCAGACCGAGCTGGAGGCGCGCCGCATCATTGCCCGCAGTCCCAGTATGATCCGCGCCCTTCAGCAGGCCATCAAGGTCAGCAAGGCAGAATCCTCCGTGCTGATCCTCGGGGAGTCCGGCGTCGGCAAGGGCCTTATCGCCGATCTGATCCACAAGAATTCCAGCCGTGCCGAAAGCCCGCTGATCAAGATCAACTGCGGTGCGATCCCCGAGTCTCTCATCGAGGCGGAGCTGTTCGGTTATGAGAAAGGGGCCTTTACCGGAGCCCAGACGGGCGGAAAACCCGGATACTTCGAGATGGCCCATGAAGGGACCCTTTTTCTGGACGAGATCGCCGAACTGCCGCTGTCGTCGCAGGTCAAGCTGCTGCGTTTTCTCGAAGACGGGCGCATCACCCGATTGGGGGGAACCCAGGGGCGGACGCTCGACGTCCGGGTGCTGGCCGCGACCCATCGCAACCTCGACGAGATGGTGGAGCAGGGGCTGTTCCGCCTCGATCTCTATTACCGCCTCAACGTCATCCCCATTCACGTCCCCTCGGTGCGCGATCGCAAAGACTGTGTCGTGCCCCTGATCCGTCACTACATCAATCACTTCGCCGACGTGAACGACTGCCAGAAGCGGCTGAGCCGCGGGGCCCTCGACGCCCTGGCGGCGTACCCCTATCCGGGCAACGTGCGGGAGCTGATGAATATCTGCGAGCGCCTGGTCGTTATGTCGGAAACGGAGGTGATCGATCTGCAGGATCTGCCGGCCAAAGTGATCACCCAGGCCGAGCCCGCGGAGCTGCCCAGTGCCGACTGGCCGGAGCAGATGAACCTGCAGCAGGCCCTCGACAGTGTCGAACGCGGCCTGCTGCTCAAGGCGAAGGAGAAGTTCCGCAACCAGGTCCGCATGGCGGAGGTTCTGGGGGTCAATCAGTCGACCATTGCCCGCAAACTGAAGAAGTTCGGCATCGAGTAAGTGGCGTTTCCGAAAAAGCCTCTTTTATGCGCCACCGCATAAAAGAGGCTTTATTGTTGCCGGCGGGTTGGGTAAAATCAAACTCCTGTTTTGTGTTCCGGAACGGTTTTTGGGGTTTTCCGGAACAGCCATCGCGGTACCGGGGAGGGTGGAGATCTGCCGATCCCGCACCGGAAGCGACTTGGATCCCTATTGTGGCATTCCTTTAATCTGGTACGATTTTTAAGAAATTTTTATAAAACGAAGTTTGGCATCGGCTTTGCTCTACAGGAACGGTGCAGAATGGGTCCCCGGCCTGGAAATGGTTGTTTCGCAGGATAGAATGTAAGCCACTATGAGCCTTTTCGATCGTCTCGTATCCGCCACCATCATGCATATCCCGGGATTTCTCGTCGGGATATTCGCCCGCAACTACATCGCCGGCGACTCGCTGGAGGATGCGATTCGGGTGACCCGCGGGCTCAACGCCGAGGGGATGATGGGAACCATCGATATCCTGGGCGAATTCGTCCGCAGTCACGAGGAGGCTGCCTTCTACCGGGACCAGTGCCTCGAGATTCTCAATGCCATCGCCCGGGAGAAACTGGACGCCAACCTGTCGCTGAAGCCGACCCAAATGGGCCTGCTGATCGACCGGGAGTTCGCTTTCGAGAACATCCGTCAGATCGTCCGTCATGCGAAGGAGCTGGGAAATTTCGTTCGCATCGACATGGAGGATACCTCCTGCACCGACGCCACCCTCGATTTTTACCGGCGGCTGAGGGAGGAATTCCCCGGTCACGTCGGCACGGTGCTGCAATCCTGCCTGCGGCGCACGCCGCAGGATGTCGATGCCCTGGCGCAATCCCCGATCAATATCCGCCTGTGCAAGGGGATCTACAAGGAGCCCCGCAGACTGGCGTGGAAAGACCCGGACGTCATCAACCGCAGCTTCGCCTGGAGCCTGGAGAAGCTCCTGCACCACAAGGCGTATGTCGGTATCGCCACCCACGATCCAAAGCTGGTCTTCGAGGCGATGCGCCTGGTCGAGACCTTCGGGCTGCAGCGCGAGGATTTCGAGTTCCAGATGCTGCTGGGGGTGGACGAAGAGCTGCGGAAGATTCTGGTGTCGAGCGGATACCGGCTGAGGGTCTATGTGCCTTTCGGCGAAGCCTGGCTTGCCTATTCGCGCCGCCGTCTCAAGGAAAATCCCACGATCGCCCGTCACGCTCTGAAGCAGGCTCTTGCAACCCTGCGCCGCAGAATGGGGGCTGGGCATCGTTCAGACAGAGGCTGATCGCCGATTTTTTTATTGGTTGTTGTCATGCAATCCCGATATGCTGTGTTGGCTGTATTTTAATCCAAAGGTAGCTGGTGTTTCATCAACCCCAAAAAGGAGGCAAGAATGAAGAAAACTCTGGTTCTGTTGTCCGCTGCCCTGCTGGCGGTCGGCTCTCTGGCAGGCGGTGCTCTGGCCGCTGAAACCCTGAAGGTTGGCGTTCAGGCTCCCATCACAGGCAGCTACGCCAATGAAGGTCAGGGGATCGATAACGGCGTGAAACTGCTTGCCGAGCAGATCAACGCCGCGGGCGGTGTGATGGGCCGACAGATCGAAGTCATCACCTGTGACGATCAGGGTACCGCGATGGCCGCTGCGATCTGCGCCAAAGACCTGGTGAACAAGGGCGTTTCGATGGTTATCGGCTCCTATACCTCGACCTGCGCCGAGGCGGCCCAGAAAACCTATTTCAATGCCGGTGTCCTGCAGACCTCTGACGGCACCGCTGACAGCCTGACCGAGAAGGGCTACTGGACCTTCCTGCGCAACTCCTTCCCGAACAGCGCCGAGGCCGAATTCGTCGCCAACTATCTCGTCAACGTCAAGAAGTATCAGCGCATTGTTGTGCTCTCCGACTTCTCGACCTATGCCGACGGCCTGGCCAACGCCACCGAAGCGGCGATCAAGAAGTTGGGCGGCAACGTGGTGTCCCGCGATAAGATCAAGGCTGACTCTCAGAACTTCACACCGGTTCTCACCAACATCAAGTCGAAGAATCCCGATGCCATCTTCTCCGCCGGTTACTATTCGGACGGCGGCCTGCTGCGCGCCCAGCAGGTGGCCCTTGGTATCAAGGCCGATTTCTACGGCGGCGACGCCAACGACAACCCCGATTTCGTCAAGCTGGCCGGCTCCGCGGCTGAAGGGGCGTTCATCATCAACGTTCCCGAGCCTGCCGCTCTGCCCTACGACATCGCCAAGTCGTTTATTGCCGACTACCAGAAGAAGTACGGCGAAATGCCCCCCTCTATCTGGGGTCTGATGAACATTGACGGCATGCGCGCCATTATCCACGCCATGGAGCAGAACAAGAGCTTCGACACCAAAAAGGCGGCCGACTATCTCCAAAACCTCAAGGAGCCTCTGCCGGGCATCACCGGTCCAATCGCCTTTGCCAAAGACGGCAATCGTAAAGGCGGCGCCTACGTGGTCAAGAAAATCCAGGCTGACGGGTCCTACTTCAACGAGTACGTCCAGTAATTTCAGAATAAGCGTGGGGGCGGGGTGTTTTCCCGCCCCCTTTTTTAACCTGAAAACCCATTAGTGCCCCGATCGGCAGGCCCTCTCCCTCGACAATGTTGTATCAGGCACCCTGTCGGCGAACCCTTTGGTGCCCCGACTTCCTGCCCCTCAGGCGCGAGAGGAGGACAACGTCGTCCTCTGCTGGCGTCTGAAAGGCAGCGTGTATATTCATCCGGAGACGTTTTTATGGACATTTTTCTGCAACAGTTGGCCAACGGATTGACCATCGGCAGTATGTTCGCCCTGGTCGCTCTGGGCTACACCATGGTCTACGGCGTCATGCGACTGATCAACTTCGCCCATGGCGATATGGTCGCAGCCTCTGCCTTCGTCGGCTTGACCATCTACACCCAGGTCATGGGGCAGGCGACCTCCCTCGGGGCTGTGATCGCCATCTTCCTGTTGTCCGCAGGCTCCATGGCGGTGGTCGGCGTGATCCTCGAACGGGTCGCCTACCGCCCGCTACGCGAAGCGCCGCGTCTCTCGGCCGTGGTTTCGGCGCTTGGGGCTTCGCTCGTGATCCAGAACGGCATCATGCTGATCTGGGGGCCGAGGATGAAAATTTTTCCGGAACTGGTTCCCCCGCTGTCTTGGGATCTGGGAGGGGTGGTTATCAGTCTGATCCAGGTGATCATTCTGGCCCTTTCCCTGGTTCTGATGCTGGCGTTGTACTTTTTCGTGGAAAAAACCCGCATGGGCGCCGCCATCCGTGCGTCATCGATCGACCAGGATGCCGCACGGCTGATGGGGATCAACGTCAACAGCATCATCGCTCTGATCTTCGTGATCGGTTCGTCCCTTGGTGCCGTGGGTGGTCTGTTCATCGGTCTCTACTACCGGGGGATCACCTTCAATATGGGATGGCAGTACGGTCTCTACGCCTTCGTGGCGGCGATCATGGGGGGGATCGGCAATATCCCCGGGGCGATGCTCGGCGGTATGGTGCTTGGGCTGTTCAATGCTTTTATCGCTGGCTATGTCTCCAGCACCTGGGCCGATGCTTTTACGTTTATCCTGTTGATCGTCATCCTGATCGTCCGACCCACCGGTATCCTCGGTGAGCGGGTTGCGGAGAAAGTCTGATGAAAGCGTTCCGTAAATTTTCCTATCCGGTCTTTTTCGCGGTGATGGCGGTGTTGCCGCACCTGCTCAACGAGCGTTGGCAGGCGGTGGCGATCACCTTCCTGATCTTTTCCGTGGTGGCCCTGTCACAGGATATCGTCCTCGGTAAAAGCGGCATGTTCAATATGGGGCAGGCGCTGTTTTTCGGGATGGGAGCCTATACCACGGCAATTCTCAACCACGAGTTCGGTTGGCCGATCCTTGCCACCATCCCACTGGCGATCCTGATCCCCATCCTGGGTGGCCTGTTACTGGCCGGGCCGATCGTCCATCTGAGGGGGGACTACCTGCTGGTCACCACCATCGGTTTCAACATCGTCTTCGTCCAGGTGCTACAGAACAACCTCGGCGGAGTCACCGGTGGACCCAACGGCATCTTCGGCCTCGACTCCTTGAGCCTGTTCGGTACCCAGCTGACCAGTCAGGTGTCGGTTTATTACTTCGCCTTTGCCGTGCTGTTGCTGACGCTGTGGATCATGCGCAATCTGGAGAAGAGCAAACCGGGGCGTGCCCTGCACTATCTGCGCGAGGATCAGTTGGCGGCCGAGAGCATCGGCATCAACACCCGTCTCTACAAGATTTTCGCCTTCGGTCTCGGCGCCGGGATTGCCGGACTGGCCGGCACGGTCTATGCCACCCAGTACTCCGCCGTCAGCCCCGAAGCCTTTG
The DNA here is from genome assembly GCA_003250235.1 of Desulfuromonadaceae bacterium. GTDB lineage: Bacteria > Desulfobacterota > Desulfuromonadia > Desulfuromonadales > SZUA-540 > SZUA-540. The sequence continues at coordinate 1,960 of QKGY01000161.1, read as the reverse complement.
ATTTCATCCAGTCGGTTCTCTTTTTCAGTATCGTCATTGTCGGCGGCTCCTCGGTTCCCGGGGTGCTGCTCGGCGTCTTCGTGATGTTCGTGCTGCCGGAGATTTTCCGGGAGTTTGCCACTTGGCGGTTCTTTATCTTCGGTTTCGCCATGATCCTGGCGATGATCCTGCGGCCGCGCGGCATCGTTCCGGCGACCTTCGGCAAGATCCCCAAGTTCCTGATCAAGGGAGGCAGCCATGGCGCGTAACGAACTGATCCTGACGGACGTCACCAAGCGGTTCGGCGGACTGACCGCTGTCGACGCGCTCAGCCTCAAGGTGAAGGAAGGGCAGATCTACGGCATCATCGGCCCCAACGGGGCCGGCAAGACCACCGTGTTCAACTGCATCACCGGCATCTACAAGTCGGAAGAGGGATCGGTCAACTGGCGCGGTGAAGAGATCCGCGGCCTGACCCCTTACCAGATTGTCGATCGGGGCATCGTGCGTACCTTTCAGACCATCCGCCTGTTCAGCCAGATGTCGGTCGCCGAGAACGTGATGAGCGGTCGTCATATCAAGAGCACCCAGAAGTTCTGGCACGGTATCTTCCATACCCCAGGTTCCCGGCGGGATGAGTTGGAGAACTGGAAAAAAGTCGAAGAGCAGCTCGATTTCTTCAATCTCGGCCAGTACGCGGCCGTTCCGGTCGGAAGCCTTCCGTACGGTATTCAGCGCCGGGTCGAAATGGCGCGGGCGATGGCGGTTGATCCAACCCTGCTGATTCTCGATGAACCGGCCGCCGGTCTCAATGACAAGGAGACCATGGAACTGCTTCAGACGATCTTCAAGATCCGCGACAAAGGGGTTACCGTGTTGCTGATCGAGCACGACATGGACATGGTCATGCAGGTCACCGACTACCTGACCGTGATCAACTTCGGCAAAAAGATCGCCGAGGGGACGCCTGCCGAAATCCAGAAAAACCCGGCGGTCATCGAGGCCTACCTGGGAAGCGAGGACGATGACGATGAGTGATATCCTGTTCGAAATCAAAGACCTGGAGGTCTCCTACGGCAGCATTGCCGCCATCAAGGGAATCTCTCTCGATGTGCGCAAAGGCGAGATCGTGACCATCCTGGGGGCCAACGGCGCCGGCAAGACCACCACGATGCGCACCATCAGCCAGCTGCTCAAGGCCAGGGCCGGATCGATCCGTTTCAAGGGGGAAGAGTTGACCCGGTTGCCGGCCCACAAAATCGTCAAGCTCGGCATCAGCCATTCCCCGGAGGGCCGCCGCGTGTTCGGCATCCTCACCGTCGAGGAGAACCTGATGCTCGGCGCCTTTTCCCAGAAGAAGATGGACCGCGGGGTGCTCGATTGGGTCTACGAACTCTTTCCCCGCCTCAGGGAACGCCGCAAGCAGCTGGCGGGAACCCTCTCCGGCGGCGAGCAGCAGATGCTGGCCATCGGCCGGGCGCTGATGAGCAAGCCGGAGATGCTGCTGCTGGATGAGCCGTCTCTGGGGATCGCACCGATTCTGGTCAAGGCGATCTTCAAGCAGATCAAGGAAATCGCCAGAAGCGGCGTCACCGTACTTCTGGTTGAACAGAACGCCAAGGCGGCCCTGAAGCTGGCTGACCGCGGCTACGTGCTCGATGTCGGAAAGATTGCCTTCTCCGGCACATCAGCAGAACTTCTCGCTTCGGAAAAAGTGCAGGAAGCGTACCTCGGCAAGAAGCATTAACCGGAACATTCAACGGGGGCATATCATGAACCTGAAAGACATTCTGGTGCATATCGACCACCGCCCGACCTGCGCATCACGGCTGCAGGTTGCCATCCAACTCGCCAAGCGTCAGGGCTCCCACCTCACGGGCATCTACGTAATTCCGTATCCGTATCTCTCCTCGCGTCAAAGCGATGCGCAGGAGCAGGCCGAAGCGGCCCGGAGCATTTTCATGAAGACGGTGGAGTCCGA
>QKGY01000098.1 GCA_003250235.1 Desulfuromonadaceae bacterium | reverse complement strand
CACCAGGCGCTCCTGGACCTGATGGTTCATCTCCTCCGAGAAGAACTTGAAGCGGTTCTTGCCCTGTTCCTTGGCATACACCATGGCGGTTTCCGCCTTCTGGATCAACTCTTCGGCATCCTCGCCATCGATATGGCTCAAGGCAATCCCGATGCTGAGGGTGACATAGAACTCCTTCACCGCAAAAGTGAAGGGGGCAGCCAACTGGTCGAGAATTTTCTGGGACACCGAGGCGGCATCCCCCGACTGACCGAGGTCGCGCAGGATCACGGCAAACTCGTCGCTTCCCGGACGGGCGACCGTATCGCTCTCGCGGACACATTCGGCAATTTTCTGGGACACCTCCTGGAGAACCCGGTCGCCAACTTGGTTGCCAAGGGTATCGTTGATCTCCTTGAAATCATCCAGGTCAATGAACAGAACCGCCAGCATGCCGGGATGCTTCATCTCGCCCACCAGACTCTGCTGGAGACGGTCGTGAAACAGCAGCCGGTTGGGGAGATCGGTCAAAGGGTCGAAATTGGAAAGATACTGCAGTTGCCGTTCCGTCTCCTTGAGTCTGGAGAGGTCGGTGGCGATACAGACATAATGGGTATTTTCGCCTTTATCGTTCTTGGCGGTGTTGATGGAAACCAGGGCAGGAAAAGACTCGCCGTTCTTGCGAACGCCCCAAACCTCGCCCTGCCAGTACCCCTCTTTGAGGAGGGAATACCAGATATCGACATAGAACTGCTCGTCATGCTGTCCGTTGCGCAGATCTTCCAGCTTCCATCTGACGGCTTCTTCGCGGGAATACCCCGTGATGCGCGTGAAAGCGGCATTCACATCGACGATACGGGCCTTCGTATCGGCGATAAGGATCATATCCTCACTGTTGTCGAACACCTTTCCGGCCAGAAGCAGTTTTTCTTCGGTACGCTTGCGTTCCCCGATATCCTGGATGGTCCCGACGAGCCGGACGATCTTCCCGACCGGGTCGAGAACCACCTCGGCCTGACCATGGACGAACCGCTCCAGACCATACGAGGTGACGACGCGGTAATCGAGACTGAAGAGCTCCGGGGTATGCCAGAGTTGATCCAACCCCTTTCGAACGAGGAGCCTATCTTGAGGGTGCACGCAGGCGAAGAACTCCTTGAGCCCGAGGCCCGACTTTTCCCACGGAAGGCCTAGAATGCGGAAGGCCTCCTCGGATAGCGACACCTGGCTATCCCCCTTCTCCCACTGCCAGTTTCCCAGCCGGGCCAGCCGCTGCGCATAAGCCAGGCGATGTTCCTTCTGTCGCAACTCCTCGAAGGTGAGGCTGGCCCGCAGCATATAGCGGATATGGTGGCGCAAATGAACCCAATTGATCGGCTTGGCGATAAAATCGGTGGCCCCGGCGGCATAGGCCTTGTCGATAACATCGGCGTCCTCCGACGCCGTCACCATCAGGATCGGCAAATGTTTTCCTTCCGGGGTCTGCCGCAACCTCTCGCAGACCTCGAAGCCATCCATCCCCGGCATGATGACATCCAGAAGGATCAGATCCGGAACCTGACGCCGCACCGAGTCGAGCGCTCCCTCGCCATCAGAGGCCTCAAAAACCGCATACCCTCCCTCGACAAGCGCCTCACGCAGAACGGTGCGCATGAAGACTTCGTCATCGACAATCAGAATAAGAGGGTTTTTACGCTGGGCTCTCACCTCAACCATGAGCGCTCTCCAGAAGGGAAGGCGAGGCTGGTGCTTCCGCCAGAATCTGCGCGATCGCCTCTTTCACCTGGGCTACCCCCTCTTCTTCCGGTTCAAGGCAGACCTCGATACGCCGCTCCGGGTGCGTATGGAAATACAGCGGGTCGTAGTACAGCACCATCAGATCCCTGACAAGTTCCTCCCAGCGTCCCCCGTCGAGCAGGGCGAGGAGCCTGTCCACGGTTTCCGCCCCGAGGCGGCGCCTCAGAGCCGCGATCGGTGCAACGAACTGCGCCCTGGGAATACTGGAGACGGGATAATCCTCCAGGATAATCCGAGTCCTGTACTCCAGGGATGCCTCCAGCCAGATGGAGGTTTCCCACTGCAGGGAATCATGAACCCGGGGAGGCAGAACCAGTTTGCCGATGTGCTTGCTTTCCCCTTCGGCCAACACGTAGCCGTCGCGGGGTATTTTTCGCAGGGCCTCCCACAGAAGAGCCTCAAAAGCTTTCTGGGTTGGCTGGGGGGCGAGTCCAAGGGCCCCAAAAGCGCTCCCCCGGTGATTGGCCAGCCCTTCGAGATCCACAACCGGATAGCCTTCCTGCTGCAACCTCAGCAGAAGACGGGTCTTGCCGACGCCAGTCAGCCCGCGCAGAACCAACATGCGTCCCCAGTGCCCCGATTCGAAAAACTCCCGCACGTGAGCACGAAACTCTTTGTGCCCACCGATCAGCTGCCGGGGGGAGAACCCTGCGAGTTCGAGAAATGAGGTCAGGGCACGGCTGCGCATCCCTCCGCGCCAGCAGAAGACAACGAGGGGCTGCCTTTCGTTTTCAGCAGCTTGCTCCACCCGGCGGACCATCTCGGGGATTTTGGGCGCGACCAGCTCCACGGCCAACCTGCGAGCCGCCGTAGGTCCCTGCTCCTTATAAAGCAATCCGACGCGGGCACGCTGCTCATCATCGAATATCGGCACATTGATGGCTCCGGGGATGGTCGCTTCAGCGAACTCCGAGGGGGTCCGTGCATCGATGAAAAGAGCCCCCTTATCCTTCAGTTCCAGGGCCTTATGTAAATCAATCCGCAAATGCTGTATCAAGGGCGATTTTCCTGACAATCCCAGCTATGTTAGAGAAGCTGAATATATTAGCGTAAACCATGCTGGCAGACAAGGTATTCCGGCTGATCCGGGAAAATTCTTCCACAACAAAACCAAAAAGCTGTTGACAACCTCAAACAAAAGGGGTAGGGTCGCCATTCGTTGTCGCGGGGTGGAGCAGTCTGGTAGCTCGTCGGGCTCATAACCCGAAGGTCGGAGGTTCAAATCCTTCCCCCGCAACCAAAAAATCTTCAGGGGATCCGCGCAACGCGGATCCCCTTTTCTTTTGCCTCCCCTAAAGCAACCGTTCGTCCATGGTAAACTTTATGTACCCATGGACATA
>QKGY01000440.1 GCA_003250235.1 Desulfuromonadaceae bacterium | reverse complement strand
CCACGCCGTCAGCATGGGTTACGACTGTACGGTCTGTCATGATGCCAGCAAGCTGGCCAGCGGCGGTCACTTCAGCGACCTGAGCACGCTGTCCTTCGAGCAGGATCCGGCGACCACCATCAAGAGTTCCATCAGCTACTCGAACGGAACGTGCCGCACCGCCGGCTGCCACGGCAGCGAAACCTGGTAAGACGCATCCTCGGATGTCCGGTAAAAAAGGGGTCGGTCCACAAGGACCGGCCCCTTTTTATTCACAGCATCGTAAGCAAAGGGTTTTGAACGGTGATTACCAGGGCAGTTCCACCCCGCGGTAGTCGTAGAAACGCCCATTATCCTTCGGGGTCAGCCTCAGCAGCAACCGGGTCAGCCCTGCGGCACTCTCCTCCACGCTCACCGGGGCGCTGTCTCCGCCCATGCGGGTCCGCACCCATCCGGGATGAAAAACCACCGAAATGATGCCTTTGCCCGCCAAATCGGACGCCATCCCCCTGACCTCCATGTGCACCGCCGCTTTGGAGGCACGATAGGCGTAGTACCCCCCCGAGGCGTTTTCCGCCAGACTCCCCATGATCGTCCCCATGGTCGCCAGAATCTTTCTCTCGCTGGCCGCGACCCGCTCCACGAATGCTTCCGCCATTTTTAGCGGAGCCAGGGTATTGACCCGAAACGTCTGCAGATAGGCCTCCACATCCGTATCTCCGAACCCCTGCGGGGACGGCCCCTTGACGCCGGCATTGTTGAACAGGATATCGAGGGGCTGATCCTTCAGTTCGCGGGCAAGAGCGTTGATCTGAGCCGGATCGGTCACGTCGAGGCGATGGACATGGACTGTTTTCTGCCCGGACGCCAGAGCTGCCAACGCATCGGCCCCCTGCGGGTCGCGGCAACAGGCGAACACCCGCCAGTCGCGTTCGGCAAAGCAACGGGTCAGCTCCAGGCCGATACCCCGGTTGGCTCCGGTAATCAATATGCTGGACATAGACTCTCCTTTCCCGGCCGGCGGAAGAAATCCGACGGCGTGGCATGGACTTTCCTTTACTCAACCACAGAATCCCCGGTTGGCAACGTCCCGGCAGTGACATCATCCGATCGGCACACAAAAAAAGCCCCCCGGATTTCCGGGGGGCTTTGGTGCGCACCTTGGCTTTGGTAATCAGAAGGTACCGTTGATGACCGTGCCGGTGGAAACCGTCAGCGTATAGGTGCCCCCTCCCGTGGCCACCAGGTCGGCATAGGTCCCCTCGGCCCCCACAAAATGGATCGTCCCCGATTCGGGGACGCCGGTGACGTTATCGACCAGCAGCGGCGACGTCGTCGAAATCACCACATACCCCCGCTCGAAGTCGTAATAGGTACCGGAAACCTCGGCGCTGTCGTAGGTAGTTCCGGGGGTGATCACGATAGTGTAGTTCTTGATCCAGTACGTTTGCTCGAGGGCGTCGGTAACGATGATGTTCAACCCCATGGTCATGGAGGCGGTCGCATCGGAGAAGTCGTAGGTCATGGAGGCGGTGCCGTACAGGGAGCCCTCTGCCGTGGTCAGGTTGCCGAAATGCATGGTCATGGAGACGATGCCGGTCTGGGTATTGTAGCTGGCGGAGAAGGACAGGGAGCCGTTGACCGTCACCCCGGCATCGCAGTAGCTGTTATAAACCACCGTGCCGCTGGCGGAAGTGGTGCCCTCAGAAACCGTCACCGTGGCAGTGCCGCCACAGCTCCCCACAAGCTGTTCGGTGGTCTGTGCGTGTACGGTCGGCGCGAAGTCGAGGGGCGGCATCGAGTCGGCCAGCAGAGTCGACAAGGGAACCAGCGCCAGGGAAGGAGTAGAATCCGCGGACAGGGGGATAACCAGGGAATCGCTGAGGTTTCCGCCGTTATAGGCATCAACCACCAACTGCTGGGCGTTGGTGTCGTCAATGACCGCCTGGGTCGACACACCGGTATAGGTCACGCCGGAGTCGGATCCGCCCCCCCCGCAGGCGACCAGGGCGGTCAGCGCAAATCCGATGACAAAAACTGACAGTAAAAGCCTGGAAATACCTTTCATTTTTACCTCCTGGATTAAAAAACGGCTTATTCAGCAACTCATGGTGCTTCAGTGCAACAGAGGTGCCAAACAAGCCGCTTTTTAAAGCAGAACAAGAGCTTGAGAGGATTTTAATACTTTAGTCCTGACCGCCACTGTCCAGGGGGGCGGCGCACAGGGCCGTTTCATCCACGGTTCAGTCGTGGTTTACCCCCTTTCGCAGAAGGGTGTAGACCCAGATTTTGACGGCGTCATTCACCACGAACCAGACGAGGGCATACCCCCATATCAGCAGCGCGTAACGCCAGCCGATAGGCGCAACATACCAGCCGTAGACCGCGAAGAGCGTCGCCAGCAGCTTGGTGACCAGGGCCGCCCCGAGCAGAAGCGGGGCGGGAAAGGGCCGGCTCCAGAACGGACCGGTCGTACGGGTGACGAAAATGGTCAGATGGCCGGCGACCGCCAGCTTCAGAAAGATGAAGCTCTGAACCACCGTCGCGGGCAGATGCATATAAACCTCGGCGAGGTAGAAAATCCCGAAGCTGGCGATGACGCCGAGCACGCCGAGCACCGTGGAGATGATCAGGATCTCCTTCATGTCCCAGCGGATGGGCCGGGGGTCGGCGCGGGTGTTGTCGAAAGCGATGGCAAGGATCGGGATGTCGTTGAGAAACGCCAGGATGATGATCATGATGGCGGTCACGGGATAGAACTTGAAGATGAGGATGGACGCCGTCATGAACAGGATCACGCGGATCGTTTCGGCGATCCGGTAGGTGCTGTAGCTCTTCATCCGTTCGAAGGTGACCCGCGCGCCTTTAACGGCATCGACGATCACCGACAGCCCCGGGCTGAGCAGCACGAGGTCGGCGGCCGCCCGGGCCGCGTCGGTAGCGCCCGATACGGCAATCCCCGCGTCGGCTTTCTTGAGCGCGGGGGCGTCGTTGACGCCGTCTCCGGTCATGCCGACGATATGACCGGCCTTCTGCAGCTTGTCGACGATCAGGTACTTGTCCTCCGGGAACACCTGGGCAAAGCCGTCGGCGCTTTCGATCGTCGCGATGATTTCCGATTCGTGGCTTTTCACATATCCCTGGGG
>QKGY01000065.1 GCA_003250235.1 Desulfuromonadaceae bacterium | reverse complement strand
GCCGGACAACAGGATGCCGGCAATCAGGCCGGCGAGCAGGGTCAACAGGGAAAATCTAGGCTGTTTCATAAGCTCGTATCTCCTCGTCAGGGGTGTTTGCCTCTGTTTCATTATACCTCCATACAGGCATGATGCCTAAGCCCTTGGCGATAATCCTCCGGCGTGTCGAGATCGAGCAGGATGCCCGCGTCGGCGACCGGGACAAGACAGACCCGCGAGGGGTCCCGACGCACCACGTCGCGCAGGGTGGCGCATGTATCCAGTTCGTTTAAACGGATCGGGGGACCAGGATGGGGTGCCCCTTTTTGGTTTCGAAGGTGGGGATCAGGATCGACGCCGGGGTGGTCACGCGGGCGATGGCCTCTTCGCCGTACCCGGCCTGTTTCAGGTAGGTGCCGAGGGCTTCGCGCTTGCGCCGGCTGCCGAGCATGCCGATATAGCGGGTCGGGGTTCTCAGCGCGGCCTGTACCGAGGTGAAATCAATGTGGTGGCTCGGGCTGGCAATGACGACAAAGGTCTCCGCGTCGACCGCTGTTTCGGCGAAGGCCTCCTCGGCGGAACCACGAAAGTCGGGAGGGACATCCAGCGTGTGGGTCTGGCCGTTGACATGGATGGTGAGCATAGAACCTCCTGAAAAAAGGGATAGGACACGATCCGCTTTTCGGGGAAGAGGAGGCAAATCCGTTGTCGTGATTTTCCCTTCCGGGTTTTCTGCGCGTCGCAGGCAGGGACAGTACGGCGCCCGGAGGCGGATGAGGTGACGCCTCCGGGCGGATTTTTCATGGTCGTCCTTTTCGCGTCGGTCAGCCCGTCAGCCGCGGGCCAGCTCGTTGCGGATGTAATTGAGCGTGCCGCCGGCCAGCAGGTGCTGGCGCTGTCGGTCCGACACGTCCAGCAGGGTCGGGAATTCCCGCTCTCCGATGCGTACCGGGATCTCCGTGTCCCCCTCTTCCAGGTGCCGGCGCAGATCGGGAAAGCTCAGCCGGTCTCCGGCCCGGATTCCCTTGTAGTCCTCCGGGTCCTTGAAGGTCAGCGGAACGATGCCGAAGTTGCACAGGTTGGCCTTGTGGATGCGGGCGAAACTCTTGGCGATTTTCACCCGCACGCCGAGATAGCGCGGCGCCAGGGCGGCATGCTCCCGGCTCGATCCCTGGCCGTAGTTTTCGCCGCCGATTACAACCGCCCGGTCCATTTTTTTGATGCGTACCACGAAGTCGGGATCGACCAGGTTGAAGACGAACTCGCTGATGGCGGCGATGTTGGAGCGAAGCGGCAGCACGCGGCTGCCGGCCGGCATGATGCCGTCGGTGGAGATGTTGTCGCCGACCTTGATGGCGACCTCGGCCTCCAGATGCTCGGGAAGGGCCTCGAACTCGGGGAAGGGCTTGATGTTGGGGCCCCGTTCGACCTCGGTGCGGCGCAGCGCATCCGACGGGAAGAGGATGGACGATTCATCCACGAGATAGGTCTCGGGGTCGCGGATTTTCGGGTAGGCCATCTCGTTACCCATATCCCTGGGATCGGTGACGACCCCCTTGATGGCCGAGACGATCCCTGTCTCCGGCGAACAGAGGTAGACCTTGTCGTCCTTGGTCCCCGAGCGCCCCGGGAAGTTACGGGGGAAGGTGCGCAGGGAGTTCTGCCCGGTCCCCGGGGCCTGTCCCATGCCGATGCATCCCAGGCATCCGCTCTGGTGGATGCGGGCGCCGCCGAGCAGCAGGGGCATGACGCCCCCCTTGTCGGCAAGGTTTTCGAGCACCTGACGGCTGCCGGGGTTGATGTGCAGCGAGGTGTCGGGATGGGAATGGCGCCCCTCGAGGATGCGGGCGGTGACCATCAGGTCGCGGAACGACGAGTTGACCGACGAGCCAATGATGACCTGGTCGGCCCTGATGCCGGCGACTTCCCGCACGGTCTTGATGTTGCCGGGGGAGGAGGGGCAGGCGATCAGCGGTTCGACCTCCGAGAGGTTCAGTTCGGTGTGCTCGTCGTAGTCGCAGCCCGGGTCCGCTTCGAGCGGTTTCCAGGCATCGCCGCGCCCCTGGGCCTGGAGATATTCCCGGGTGCGTCGGTCGGAGGGGAAGATGGAGCTGGTGGCGCCGAGTTCGGTGCCCATGTTGCCGATGGTCTCGCGGTCGGTAGCGGAGAGGGTCTCTACCCCGGGGCCATAGTACTCGATCACCTTGCCGACGCAGCCTTTGACATCGTAGCGGCGCAGCATTTCGAGGATGACGTCCTTGGCGCTCACCCAGTCGGGCAACTGGCCGGTCAGGTGGACACCGAGCACCTTGGGACAGGGGAGGAAATAGGGGCGTCCGGCCATGGCCAGGGCGACGTCGAGCCCGCCGGCGCCGATGGCCAGCATCGACACGCCGGCAGCGCCGGGGGTGTGGCTGTCGGCCCCGAGCATGGTCAGCCCCGGGCGGCCGAACCGCTCCATGTGCACCTGGTGGGAGATGCCGTTGCCCGGCCGGCTGAAATGGATGCCGTAGCGGGCGCAGGCCGTCTGCAGGTAGCGGTGGTCGTCGGCGTTCTTGAAGTCGGTCTGCAGCAGGTTGTGGTCGACGTACTGGGCCGAGAGCATGGCCTGAATCCCGTCGAGGCCGAGGGCCTCGAATTCCAGCATGGCCATGGTGCCGGTCGCGTCCTGCAAGAGGGTGTGATCGATGCGGATTCCGATTTCCTCCCCGGGGATCAGCTCTCCTTCGAGCAGATGCTCGGCGAGGATTTTCCGTGTGAGGTTTCGGGGCATGATTCTCCTCCCGGCGAGGACACGCCTAGATGAGCTTGCCTCGCCCGAAATTCCTGAATTCCTCCAGGTTGCTGAATTCCGCCCAGGCGAGGTACTGGTTGGGGGCGTTGACGAAATCAAAGACGTTCTGGAGGATGTTGAAATGCTTCTGTTCTTCGGCGGCGATCTTCAGCAGCAGGGTTTTAACCTTGGCGTCGTTTTCCTTGGCGGCGGCCTCCTCGTAAAAGCGGTAGCTGTCCGCTTCGAGTTTCATGGCGTGCTGGTAGCCGTCAAGATCGCCCTTGAGTTCGGCGACGTTCGGTTTGTCGGTGCGCAGGGTTTCAAAGACGTTTTTTGCCTTTTCCAGCGACGCCGTATCCTGCATGCCCGGAGTGGATTTGGTCTTGAGGGCCTCGAAGGTTTCGTAGTGCTTCTGCTCGTCCTCGGCCAGTTGCAGGAAGAGGTTCTTCAATCCGGTCACCGAGGTCTTCTCCGCCAGCTTTTTGTAATAGTCCTTGCCGTCGAGTTCCATCTTCATCGCGAAATCGAAAACGTTCATGCCGGCCTCCCTGTCTCTAGCGTGTTAGTTCGAAATCCGAAATCCGGTCTCTGGGAGTAGAAGTCTATCGACGCTGGTGCAGGTGTCAAGGTAACCTCTTGTCGGATCGATGTTTTCTAGCTCCGAAAACAGAGAAGGGCGCTTGTGGCGCCCTTCTCTGTGTGACGGGATCAGATCATCGGTCCGAATTTTGTATGGTCGAGATCCGTACATTCTCGGTAGTCCCAGCAGCGTCTCAGATGATCTGATGTCTCCACAATGATATGCCCGGACTTGAGACTGCACTCAACCACGATGCCCTCTTCTTTGGTAGAAGGATGGGCGACGAAGGTATCCCGACCGGCTTCGGCTTCGAGACAATGATGCAGATAGCGGTCTTTTTTCATAGCGATCTCCCTTTCTTCTTACGCCTTCATTGTAGCATATCGGCGTTTCTGGCGCAGGAGGGGGAGTTGTGAATAGGGCTGTTTTTGCGAAAGGTTTTACCGTTTGATCCGGGTCAGAGAAGCCCGGCATCGATGGGGAGTGAAGGATCTCGGGACCATTCGTTCCAGGATCCCAGATAGAGGCGCACGCGGGTGAAGCCGGCCAGTTTCAGGGCGAGATAGGTGTTGGCCGAACGGGAGCCCTTGAAACAGTAGAGGATCAGGTCCTGATGCGGATCGAGACCTTCCCCGGCGCAGAGTGCACGGATCTCTTCGGGAGAGCGGAAGGTGCAGTAGGCGAGGTGCTGGACCATCAGGCGATACCATTCGATCCAGCGGGCACCGGGGATGCGTCCTTTGCGGGGGGCATAGTCGATGCCGTACGGGGAGGAACTGCGTCCCTCCCATTCGTCCCGATCTCGGTTGTCGATCAGAAGTGTCGACGGGGAGTCGAACGTTTCTTTGACCTCGTCACGGGTGGCCAGCATGGCGTGTTGGGGAAGGATCTCGAAGCGGGAGGCCGTCGGCAAGGTTTCCTGCGTGTCCACGGGCAGGCCCTCGAATCGCCAGCCGGTGAACCCTCTCTCGAGGATGCCGACATGCGGGTGTCCCAGGTAACTCAGCAGCCAGTACCCCCGGCAGGAGGCGCCGCACCAGGTCTCCAGGCTGTCCTCGTAGAGGATGACCGGCTTGTCCCTGCGGATGCCGGCCCGCGACAACAGGGCACTGAGGTCTCTGTGCAGAGACGCAAGTCCCGGGGGAGTGGTTTCGAACAGGGAGTAAAAGATCTCCGGCAGGTTGACGGCGCCGGGGATATGCCCCTGCGCAAAGCGATCCCGGGTGCGAATATCGAGGATCGTTACCGCGTCAAGGCGCCGCAGGGCCTGGAGCTCTTCAGGGGTGTAGAGGGCCTTGACCTCCATGGTCGTCGACCTAGGCTGCGCAGGCTTTCTGGACCAGCCGGTGCACATCGAGCAGGACCTTGGCCTGTCCCTTGATCTTGGCCATGGCCAGGATGAACTCGGCGTGGGACATGACCACCGGGGTTGCCTCGACGTCGGCGGCGGAAATGTCGATGATCTCCGTGACGTTTTCCACCAGGATGCCCAGGGACGTCTTCTGGCTCCCTTCGCCGGTTTCCACGATGATCACCGGGGTGCGGTCTCCGGGAACGATAGCGTCGCAGCCGAACCACAGGTTCAAATCGAGCACCGGAATGATGCTGCCGCGCAGGTTCATGACGCCGCGGATATGTGGTGGCGAGTCGGGCAGCGCCGTGAGACTCTGGAGCTGGACGATCTCTTTGATGTTCATGATTCCCAGCCCGTATTCTTCGCCCGCGGCGCCGGTGAAGAGATACTTGCCTTCTTTGCCGAGCATGAGCTTGGAGAGGTCTCCCCCCGAACGCGCCGAGCGGACCTTGTGCAGCAGGGTTCCCGGCGCGAGAGAGGTCTTTTTGCCCTTGGGCGGGAGATGGCCCTGGCAGGCCAGGTCGGCGAAGCGCAGGTCGAGAAAAGCATCCAGGTCGACGGGGTGGCCGAGTCCCATGCGCTCGACCATGTAGGTCTGCATGGCCTTGAGGTCGGAGGCGATGGGGTAGAGATCGCCGGTACGGATACCAGCCGGTTCGGTCAGTACGTTCTCCAGGACGGTTTCATTGAGTTTGAGTTCGCCGCTGGGGTCGAGGAATTTGACGGCGACGCGGGCGGCGCGACCGGGATGCTCGGCGATGAAGCGCCCGGCCCGAACCAGCATGGAGACGAATTCCTGGGAGGCCTCGGGGTGCTGGTCGATCACCTCCTGGCGCAGCACGGTGATGCAGCAGGGATGGTTGTCCCAGACCTCGCCCGAGAGGAACACCAGCTCGGCGGCGTTGGAGGAGATGGCCTTGGTGCCAAGCGGCTCGGCCACCATGAATCCGGCGGAATTGCTATTCTCCGCCAGCAGTTCGGGCATGCGGATCGGCGGCACGATCTCCAGGTTGAGGTCGCCGCTCGACTTGCCGGCCACCCCCGGATTGAGGCCGAGTTCGGTCATGTACATGTGGGTGAGCATGTGATGGACCGAGAGCTGGTGCGGCAGGTAGAAGGTCTTGCCCCGGAACAGTTCTTTGCCCTGGCCGCGGCTCATTTTGTTGCGCACCATGATGCTGCCGTTCTTGTGCGCCAGCAGCACCAGCCGCAGGGGGACGCCGTAGGCGAAGAGGTCGATGGCCATGGGGGCCAGGATCAGCGCGCCGTCGACCTCGCCGTTCTCCAGGGTGTCGGCGACCGGGTTCCAGCTTTTGGCGCAGCGGGTTTCGAGCTCGAAGTGGCGCGGCGTGACCTCTCCCGTATCGATCAGGTGCTTGAGCACGCCGAGCACCAGGTGGTCGGTGATCTGGATGTGGGCCACGGAAAGGCGTACCTTGCCGTCGGCTGTTTTGACCGTCTGGCGTGTCTTGACCTTGCCCTGGGTGCCTTCGCCGGAAAAGGCCGCCTCGATTTTGGCCATCAGATCGTCGGGCGAGAAGGGCTTGGAGACCACGGCATTGACCCCGGCCTCGAAGGCGACGGCCACCTGGGATTTTTCTCCCTGCCCGGTAGCCATGATGAAAGGTGTCTTGGCGCGACGGGCATCGGCGCGGACCCATTTGAGAAGGTCGAGGCCGCTGACGGCGTTCATGTTCCAGTCGCTGATGATGAGATCGACCGGGGCATCTCCCTGCAGGATCTCGAGAGCCGCTTCCCCGTCCACCACTTCCTCGACATTGTCGAAACCGAGGTTGCTTCGCAGCAGGCGTGCTTCCATCTTGCGGGTGACAGCCGAGTCTTCTACCAGGAGTATGCGGAGTGTCTTGTCGACGGGCATGAGCGAACGTCTCCTCTCGGATAACGAAAAAATACCGAAATTTTGGCACGGCCGTAGGGCCTGCGGTTACCGGAGACTTTGTAGCAAAATACGTACCGTTGACCACGGGATCGCGCAGAGGATCTCAGGGGAGGCGTTTCAGGAGGGTTCGCGAGTCGGTGCCCTGTGCCGATGACACGATTACGGGCGTGCCGATGTGTGTCATGGGAGCGGTGAAGGCATGAAGAGGCGGTCGGATCTTTGACCTGGCAAACGGAGGTCGGTTGTCAGGGTTCGGGCTCTTCGCCGCGAAGGCCGAATTTCTCCATGCGGTAGAGAAAGGCCTTGTAATTCATGCGCAGCAGCTTGGCGGCCTTGGTGGCGATGCCGCCCGAACGGGTCAGCGCTTTCTGGATCAGCAATTTTTCCAGCGCTTCGAAGTCGAGCCCCTCTTTCGGCAGGTCGAAGGGGGAAACGGTTTGGACCCGCCCGCCGTGGAGCTGCGGGACGATATCCGAGAGCAGAAGGGTGTCGCCATCGGCAAAGAGCACGGCCCGCTCCATGACGGATTGAAGCTGACGGACGTTGCCGGGCCAGCGATAGTCGGCCAGGGCTTTGAGAGCCTCGGCGCGGATGCTCCGTACCCGCTTGCCGAACTGATCGTTGAAACGTTGCAGGAAATGCTCGGCCAGCGCGGGGATATCCTCCTGGCGCTCCCGCAACGGCGGAAGTTCGAGGAAGACGACGTTGAGGCGGTAGTAGAGATCCTCCCGGAAGGTTCCCTTCTCCAGTTCGTACTCCAGGTTCTTGTTGGTGGCCGAGAGGATGCGGA
Source organism: Desulfuromonadaceae bacterium (assembly GCA_003250235.1). Lineage (GTDB taxonomy): Bacteria > Desulfobacterota > Desulfuromonadia > Desulfuromonadales > SZUA-540 > SZUA-540. The sequence continues at coordinate 4,428 of QKGY01000065.1, read as the reverse complement.
TATCGACCTTGATCGCCTCCTTGCCGCCGACCCGGCGCACCTCGCGGTCCTGCAGCACCCGCAGCAGCTTGGACTGCATGGCCAGCGGCATCTCGCCGATTTCGTCGAGAAAAAGGGTGCCGCCGTTGGTGATCTCGATCAGCCCCTCCCGCCGACCGGAGGCGCCGGTGAAGGCGCCGGGTTCGTAGCCGAACAGCTCGCTTTCGAACAGATTCTCGGGGATGGCTGCGCAGTTCAGGGCGGTGAAGGGGCGGGCCTTGCGCGGGCTGTTGTAGTGGATGGCCCGGGCGACCAGCTCCTTGCCCGTGCCGCTTTCCCCCCGCAGCATGACGGTGGTCGTGGTGGCGGATATCTTCTTGAGAATGCCGACGATCGCCTGCATGGCCGGCGAATGGGCGACGATCCCTTCCATGCTGAAGCGGTCGAACAGCTCGCGACGCAGCTGCAGGTTTTCCTTGCGGATGGCGACGTGATCACAGGCCTTGCGCACGGCGAGCAGGATGCGTTCCTTGTCAAGGGGCTTGGTGAGGTAGTCGAAGGCTCCTTTTTTGACGGCGTCGACGGCCGAGGCGATGGTGCCGTGGGCGGTGACGAGAATGACGGCCGGCGCCACGGTCTTTTCCGGCAGCGACGCCAGAAGCTCCATGCCGTCCATGCCCGCCATCCTCAGGTCGGTCAGGATCACGTCGGGGTCGAGACGCCGCAGCAGCGCCAGGGCTTCGCTGCCCGAGGCGGCCCGGTGGGTCTCGTAGCCTTCCCCTTCCAGGATCTCCTGCATGATGTCGCGCTGCAGGGGCTCGTCGTCGACAATCAGAACAACCGGTTTCATGGGGTCTCCTCGGCCAGGGGAAGGGCCAGCGTGAAGGTGCTGCCGACGCCGGGGGTGCTGCTGAACTGGACCCGGCCGCCATGCTCTTCGATGATTTTCCGCGTCAGGGCCAAGCCGAGCCCCAGCCCCCCGAGCTTGGAGGTGACGTAAGGCTCGAAGATCTTCTCCAGCCGGTCGGGCTCCACGCCGATGCCGCTGTCGGTGAAGGACAGCATGAGTTCACGGGCGCCGATCTCGGCGCGAATGCGCAGGGTTCCTCCCGAGGGCATGGCTTCGAAGGCGTTGCTGACGATGTTGTTGAGACAGGTCTTGATGAACGCGGGGTCGATAAACAGGTCGGGCAGGCTGCCGTATTCGCGCAGGATGCCGATGCCGGCCTCCTCGGCCCTGGCGGTGCCAAGTTCCAGGACCTCGTCTACAAGGCGGGCGATGGAAGTCCGGCTGCGGCGCAGCTCGAACGGGCGACCGTATTCGAGAAAGCTCTCGGCGAAGCGGCCGATGCGCTGAATCTCCCCCTTGATGTTGGCGACGAGGGATTCGAACCGGGCGGCGCGATCGGCCTCCGCGGGGCGGTAGATGTCGCGCATGTGGTCGATGGAGAGGCTGATGAAATTGAGGGGATTCTTGATTTCGTGGGCGATGCTCTGCGCAAACTGCCCGACACCGGCCAGGTGCTCGGCGGTGCGCAGTCTCTCGCGCAGGTCGCGGTCCTCGCGCAGGGTGGCCGTCATGTTGTTGAAGCTGCGCGCCAGGGCGCCGATCTCGTCGGTGCGGTCGGTGGGGAGCGTCGGTTCCAGATCCCCACCGGCGACCTTTTCGGCGGCGGCGACCACCTGCTCGATGGGGCGGGTGTAACGGCCTGCCAGCACCACGGCCATCACCGTGCCGATGGCAAAGATCACCATCGCGGCGAGGACGCGACGAATGACCCCCAGGCGCATGAACGCCGAGAAGTCCTCCGTATCGAGCTTCAAATGGATGTATCCCAGGGTATTATCCGGGGAGCCGACGGGGATGACCACGTTGTAAAAGGGACCGTCCCCCGTCACCGGTTCCCCCAGTTCCGCCTTGAAGATGAGTTCCTTGCGCGACTTGGTGATCCATTTGCCGACATTTTCCCGGCTGGTGCTGGCGATGATCCGGTCGGAGCTGCTGATGACGGAAATCTCCTGCACCCCTTCGGCGTTGAGGCGATCCAGGTAGCCTTCGAGGCTTTTGGTGTCGTTCAGGTCTTTTCCGCCGGCCCCGCCGAGGCCGATCTGCACGGCCTTGGAAAGCTGGGCGGTCTGGCGCTGGAACTCGTTGAACAGATCCTTTTCGGTGCGGTAGTAGAAGAGGATGAGCAGGGCGATGAGGCTCAGGCTGGTCAGCAGCATGAGCCCGACCAGCCGTGTCCGGAGGGTCGGAGCGATGAATGGGCGAAAGGGGCGCATGCCGTGAATCCCCGCAGGGCAAGAGGGTTGTGAGAACCGTTCACTCCCGGGGCCAGAGGATGAGGCAGGCGGCCCCTTCGGAAAAGGACCAGTGCAGTCGGCGGGCATCCGTTTCCGACAGGGTGAGCGCGAGCTCAGTATACGGCCGGCCGAGGATGAAATTCCAGTCTGAAATCAGCGGGCGGCTCAGACTCCAGAAACCGTCGTCGACCAGTTGCAGGGTGCGCCCGAACAGGCCGCCGGGTTCCGGGTCCACCGAGATCCGTACGCCGTCGCTGAGCACGAGCTGGTAGGCGTCGGGCATGTCGTCCAACTCCAGGGCCCGCAGCTCGCCGCCGGTGGATTTTTTCTCCGCCGCTTCGGAGAGGTCGATCACCTGGCGCTGTGGGCCGAACAGACTTTTTTTGTCGAGGAGGGTCGAAGAGGCTGTGGGGCGGGACGCTCCCCAGAGGCGGTAGCGGGCAATGGGAAACTCGGCGACGGTGAGACCGCTGGCACGGAGGGCGATGCGTCGGGCCTCCAGGTCGAATACGACATAGATCTTTTGCGTACGGGCCAGGGGGTATTCCGCCTTGAGGCGCTGATTGAGCTTGTGCGGATCGCCGGTATCCGCCTCGGCGGAAGTCACCGGCAGGGCCGGTGACAGGACACAGAGCAGGGCAAGAAGAACAAGGGATCGCATCAGAAAATTATCACCCGTGAACCGATCGCGGTGCTGCGATAGAGAGCTTCAAGGTCGTCATCGCCGAGACGCACGCACCCGTGCGAGACGTTTCGCCCGAGAAGGCGTGAATACAGGGTACCGTGCAGGAAATATCCCTTGCCGATCCCCACGGCGTAATCGCCCATCATCCCCGGCTGGGCACGGTCTCCGGGGTTGGTGGGTATGGCTTCGCCCTCTTCGAGAAAGGCCCAGTCGGGTTTCACCCACACGGGGTGGGTCAGTTTGGATTGCACCTTGAAATCCCCTCTGGGCGTATCGAAAACCCACCTGCGGCCATCCGCGGGGTTTTCCAGAACGTTGCCGCTGCCGCAGGAGGCGAGCATCTCCCGCAGGGTCCGGGTTCCTTTTTTAAGGTAGACCCGGTTTCCCGCCGTATCGACGACCACGTAGGTCGCCTGGGGAGCCAGGGCCTGCAGACTCTGGCTCAGTCTGCGGTTTTCCTGCTGTAAGGAGGCGATGGATATCTTTCCACCCTTGCTGGCTGCGGCCGTTCGGGGGACGGAGGTCTGCGTGGAGGCAAGGATCCACCCCAGGACTTCGAGAACCAGCAGCGGAACAGCCAGTCCCCATAGCAGCGGCTTGCGGAACCGTCGCAGGAATTCGGCGACGGCAACGCCCTTCCGCTTCAGGAAACGGAGAGCGGGGCCGAGGTTTTCCATCACGATCCGGGTGTCAAAAGCGAAAGGGCGGATCATAACAGCTCCTTCAGGGAGGTGACCACGATGTTTTCGGGGTCGAGGGTTCCGACGATGACAACGGGCGTCCCGACCTCCACGCGGCCGAAAAGGTCGCTCATCTGATGATCTTCCAGCGCAATGCAGCCATCGGTCATGCCGTCCTTGCCTCCACCGTGAATTTCGATCAGTCCGCCGATGCGGGCGCCGGCGGGAAGCGTTCCGTCTTTGCGGGCCCGGTTGAATCGCTGCCGATCGTTCTCGTTGGGATAGTCGAGCAGCAGCGCGCGAACGTAACGGCTGGCCGGGACTTTGCGGATCACCCGGTAATGCCCCTCCGGGGTTGCCTTGTCTCCCGAGCGCAGTTTCATGCTGAGAAAGTTGAACCCGAGACCCGCCGGATACGTATGCTGAGGCAGGCCGTTGTGGTACAGGGTCAGCCGGCGTTCCAGTTTTTCGATCACGATCAGATTTCCGCCCTGCTGTTTCGAGGCCGAGACGGCTGTCCGCACCTGAGTGCGCCATCGGTCGATCTGGCCGGTATCCGCGAAACGGGAGACGAGGGGGGCAATGGTGCCGACCACGGCCTCGATGCCGGCATCGGCTTTTTTCAAGGCCGCCCGTGCCTGGTCGTTGCGGCCGTTTCGGACAAGCCCGGAGGCTTCATGGAGCAGCACTTCGCTCTCGGTCAGTTTCCGCCGGGCCAGGCGGCTGTCCTTGAGACTGGCGGAGAGCTGGCGCAGCACATCGATCTTTGCGCGCAGCTGG
>QKGY01000256.1 GCA_003250235.1 Desulfuromonadaceae bacterium | reverse complement strand
AGAACGGCTTCATGGATAAAGGCACATCCCCGCCACGGGAAAACAACAGACCTCGGCGCCACGGTAAAGTGGTCGAATTCACACGTAACGGCCATCAGTTCACCAAGCAGCGGAACTGGGCCAAGGCCAAGGAGTCCTTTTCTCAGGCGCTCGACATCGAACCCGACAATGCCTATGCGCTTACCGGGCTCGGCGATGTCTGCCGCAACATTGGAGAAATGGACAACGCCATCGCCTGCTACCGGCAGGTCCTTCAATCGGATCGCAGAAACCTCTTCGCACTTCGAGGACTGGGTGATGCCCTCCGGGAACGCAAGGAATACAAGGAAGCCATCGAGCTCTGGCAGAGATACCTGGGCCTGCGCCCCAATGATATTTTCGTGATTACCCGCATCGCCGACGGCTTCAAGATGCTCGGCATGTATGCCGAGTCGGAGAAACAATACCGGCAGGCCCTCGACCTCAACCCCCGCGACCACTATACCCTCATGGGGATCGCCGACCTCTATCACAAGCAAGGTCACGAGAATCGCGCCATCGAATATTACGAACGAGTCCTCGCCCGTCGCCCCGACCTGATCAACATCCTGACCATCGTCGGAAACCTGTACTGGAGACGTTTCGATTTCGAACGCGCCAAGGATTTCTACGAAAAAGCCGTCGCTCTGGAACCGCACAACCCCTATGCCCTGTACGGTCTGGGAAACTTCTACCGTTGGAAGAGGGAATACCCCAAAGCCATCGCCACCTGGGAGAAGATTCTGGAAAAACAAAAAGGCACGGTGAACATGCTGTCGCGCCTGGGGGATGCCTATCGGAACATGGGGGATCTGGAGACGGCTGAGAAAACCTACCTGGGGATTCTCAAGGACGGTTTTGACAAATATGCCCAGATCGGCCTGGTCAAATTACGTTTCATCCAGAAGCGGACGGAAGAAGCGCTGGCGCTGTATCGCGAATTCCTCAAACACCAGGGAGACGATACCAAGATCATCACAGAGGTCAGCAATCTGTTGATCCAGGAGGACTGCAACGAAGGAGCCTGGGCATTTTATCGACTGATCCTTGAAGAAGACGGGCACGAAGAAGAATCCAGGCAGCTGGCCCGGGAGCGTCTTACGGAACTGCCTCCGATGGAATGACCCGCCGCGGCGCTGTCCTCTGCCCCGAAAACGCCATGAATTACCTGATGCATCTCTACCTTTCGGATCCCCACCCCGACTGCCTTCTGGGCAACCTGATGGGGGACTTCGTCAAGGGTCGTCTGGACGACCGTTTCCCCGCCGAGATTCGACGCGGGCTCTGTCAACATCGCCGGATAGACAGCTATGCCCACACCCACGAGGCGTTCCGACGCAGCAAAGGACGCCTCAACTCCGCCTACGGACACGGCCGGGGCATCCTCGTCGATATTTTCTACGACCACTTTCTCGCTCGGAACTGGGCGCAACTCTCGCCGCTTCCTCTTGAAACCTTCACGCAGAACGTGTACGTCCTGCTGCGACAGAATCACCACAGGCTCCCTCCGGGGCTGCAACGCATCGCACCGCGAATGATCGAACACGACTGGCTTGTTTCCTATCGGGACCTTGGGGTCATCGGCAGGGTGCTGGAAAGAATCGCGACGCGCCTGAATCGCCCCATTCCTCTGGAGGAGGCTCTGGAAGATCTGAAGCAGCATTACGAGGGGCTTGAAGAGGATTTTTTCCGTTTTGCGCGAGAAGCGCGGTTTTTTCTGGAGCAGGATTCTTCCTGCTGAACGCTTCAGCCAGGGTGATTGTTGCTTTCCTGCCGTTCCCCCGAGAGCTGAAACGCCCGCATAAACCGTCTGTCGATCCAGTCCTTCACCCAAAAGGCCAATCGACCGTTCAGGCTCCAGCGTCCCCGCTGCAACACCGCCGTACCATCCCCCAGGTTGAAAATCAGCATGAAACGCTTCTGAGGCCTGAAAGCTCTCAGGTCGCCGCCTTCCAAGGACGCTCTCAGGTTGTGGAACAGGATGGTATTCTGCCGTACGGCATGGACACCGACACGGGCCAGAGGAATCCTTGAAAAGTGGATGCAGTCGCCGCCACCGAAAATTTCCGGGTAAGCCACACTTTGCAAAAAGTCATTGACGAGAAGTCCGCCGTCCTCCCCCACCGGGATCCCGGAAGCCCTGAACATGGGATGAGGTTTGACCCCCACGGCGACAAGAGCGTAATCGTACTGGCAATGGATGTCGCCGCTTAATCGAGCAAGACCTTTCTCCAGCGCCTCAACCCGCCCCTGTTCGAGCAGGACCACGCCCCGGCGTTCCAGGGAGCGGCGAACCAGCTCACGGATGCGCGATCCGGCTTCGGGCATCAGTCCCTTCCCGCAGGCGAGGGTCAGGGTCGCACGCACTCCCAGGGTTTCCGTCAGGCGGCACAAAGCCCCAGCCATCTCAGCGCCGGCAGGGCCACCACCCGCTACCAGCAGGTTGACAGGAACATCCTTAGGCCATCGCAGCAGATTCTGTCGCAACACGAGGAGGTTTTCGATCGGTTTGACAGGGAATGCGGACGGGTCTTCCGATGAAAAAAAGCTTTGAGGAACGCCACTGCCCGTATTGAAGGAAACAATATCGTAGTCGAGGCCGTTACCCGAGGCCAGCAGGAGGCGACGCCCGGGAGCATCGATTCCCACCACCCGGTCTTCGACAAAGTCGGCTCCGCGATCCTCGACCATTTTGCGAAGGTGGAAGCGCACCTGGCGCGGGGCGTAGAATCCCGACAACATGCCCGGGGCCATCCCCGAATAATAATGGTAGGGGCCGGGGCTGACCAGCGTGACCCGATGTCCGCGGGATGTAAGTTCGCCAAGTCTGGCTAGAACGGTCAGATGGGCATGACCGCCCCCGGCCAGTACCAGATGTTTTCCCATGGCGTCCTCTTGTCGGGATCGGCTCAGGCGGGAAGGGGCCAATCCGTCTCGTAGCCTTCGGGATAAAAACCTTCCCGGGTGCGGTTGAAATAGCCGTACTGGATGCGGGGAATCTCCCTTTTGACCCGGTCGAGCATCGTCTTCATCCCCATCCCTTCGCCCGAAACACCCATGGCGTCCCAGTACAGGGTCGGATCGATGCTGAGGTTGCGCATCTGGATCAGATCGACGCCGGCCGATTCGATTAGGGC
>QKGY01000323.1 GCA_003250235.1 Desulfuromonadaceae bacterium | reverse complement strand
GGCCGACCTGCTCTCGGCCAGCATCTCGGTGGCCATGAACACCACCGCCTTCGGGCTGATGTCGGCGATCCCGCTTCTGCTGTTCCATGCCAAGCTGACGTCGACCACGGGCCAGATCGTGGACAGCCTGGAGATGGCATCGGTGAAGACGCTGAATACGATTTCCAATTTCGCCAAGCTCCAGTTCGGATAGGAGCGGACCATGAACCGACGATATCAAAACAAAAGGGGAAGGGAAGAATCCTCCGGTCTGGATGTCACTTCCTTCATGAACCTGATGGTGGTGCTCGTCCCCTTTCTGCTCATCAGCGCCGTCTTTTCACGCGTGACGATCATGGAGTTGAACGTTCCGACCAGCGCGAGCAAAGCGGCCTTGAATGTGCCGAATTTCGCCATCGAGGTGATTGTCCGGAAAGGTGGATTGGAGATCGCCAACGGGTCGTCCGTGGAGGCCGCGATCCCGAAAAAAGACGGCCACTACAACATTCAGATGCTGCACGAAATGCTCGCGCGCCTGAAGAATAGATATCCGGAAAAGCAAGACGCAACGGTCTTGATGGAACCCGATATCGAGTACGACTATCTGATCCAGATCATGGATGTGGTACGTGGCGCCGATGTGCAGACGGAAGGGAGCGCAGAGGTCAAGAAAGTAGTTCTCTTTCCAAACATATCGATAGGAGACGCGCCATGAGGAATACCAGACGAATGAAACGGATGGCGCGTAGCAGGAGGAAGATTACGGGTCTGAACCTGACGCCGCTGATGGATGTATTTACCATTCTGGTGTTCTTTCTGCTTTTCCACTCAACCGGCGCTGATCTTCTGAAAACGCCCAAAGAGATCGTGCTGCCCGATTCCGTCGTCGAGACCAAGCCAAGGGAAACAGTGGAGATCATGGTCAGCCCCGAGGTGGTGCTCGTCCAGGGCCAAGCCGTGATCGGCACCCCCGAACTCCTTGATGACAGGATTGGGTCGGTTGCTGAAATCACAGATCGGTTGACGCAGCTTGAGCGCAACATCATCGGGATCAGCACCAAGACGGTCGCCGAAAGCAAAGAAGTCACGATCATTGCGGATAAAACGATTCCGTTCAAGGTACTTAAAAAAATAATGTCAACCTGCACGGACTCTGGATACGGAAGGATTTCCCTAGCCGTCATTCAGAAGGCCGCCCAGGGCTAGCGGGGATGCCGTGAAAACACCCATGTTAGAGCAGGAACTGGCACCTCTGGAGGCGCGCATCGAGCAGGCCCGGCAAAGGAAAGAGGCCCTTGAAGGTGAGTTGCGCGCCGTGGAGGCAGAGCTCGAAACGTTTTCCGCCGAGAGACAGCGGATCGATGCCTTGCGGGACGTCTGCAATGCACTCGACAAGCTCGGGGAGCTGAAAGCGGATGAACTCGTTTGGGAAGGAGTCGAGGAGGCCCAAGACGCCGCCGGACGCGTGGAGCGAGCGAGGAGCCGGGTTGCCCGGTTCGAGGCGGAGATCAGCGGGATTCTGGAAAAACAGACATCTCTTAAGGGGCAGATCAACCAATGCCTCGACGAATTGAGCATCCTCTATGAAGAAGTTCGTGAGGCGTACGAACGCGAAGAGCGGCGAAAGGAAGAGTTCGTCATCGAGCGGGAGATTTCGCCCGTTCCTTATCGCCCGATGGTCATGCCATGGATCAAGGAGACCGAGGACGAAAGATACTTCCGTCGCGCCGTCCTCGTGGCACTTTTCATTGGCTTTCTCTTTGGCGCTTTCATTCCTCTGATAAAAGTGCCGATACCGGACCGGTCGGTTGCCGTTGCGGAGATTCCAAAACGATTGGTCCAGCTGATCAAGAAGGAGATCCCAAAGCCCGCACCGGCGCCGAAGCGGAAGCCGAAACAGGTCGAGGAAGAGACGGAACAGGCGAAGAAAAAGCCCAAACCCAAGGCCGATGAACCGAAACCTGATGAACCGCCGAAAAAGGCGAAGCCGGCTGAGGAACAGACGAAAATGGCCGCCAGTGATGGCGGGGCGTCGGCAGGAAGGAAAAAGGCCGAAGGTGTCGGTGTTCTGAAGTTCAAGAACGCCTTTAAGGACTTGATGAAAGAAGTTCCCGTGGCGAGGCTCGGTACCGAGGCCCGTCTGAGCAATAAGAGCCCGCGGATGAAAGGACAAGCCGTGGCCCAGCGCTCGCTGGTGGCCATGCAGGCGGCGGACGGCTCCAGCGGAGGTATCGGCGGCGCCGGCGTCAGCCGCAACGTCGGATACGGCAATGCCGGACGGCTCGGCGGCGGCAGCGGGTACGGTATCGGCTCCGGGGCCGGCGGCGGGGGCTTTGTTCGGGTAGAAAGCTCCATAGCGGATTTGGAGGAATCGTCGAGGCCGACGAGCGATGGACCCGCCGCGGGTCGAACGGACGAAGAAATCCAGATTGTATTCGATCGGTACAAGGCGGCGCTTTATCGGATCTACAACCAAGAACTGCGCAAGGACCCGACCCTGCGCGGGGAGATATTGATGCGAATCAGCATCGAACCGGACGGCGCGGTGTCCTTGTGCAAGGTGGAGTCCACCGACCTGGCTTCGCCCGAACTGGTCGCCAAGATCGCAGAACGCATCAGAAGGTTCAACTTTGGCCCGAAGGAGGGTGTACAGAAGGTGACCATCCTGTACCCTATCGACTTCTTGCCTTCCGGGGAGAAAAACGAAGAGGTCAGGACAAGTTTTAACATCTCAGACAACTTGATTGTCGGATCTTAGGAGGAAACTATGGGAATGCTTTCGTTTTTCCAGAAGGGCGGGTTGTTTATGTACCCCATTCTGCTGGTGTTTGTCGCCGGCATGGCCATTGCGATCGAGCGATGGCTTCAGTTGAACCGCACCCGGGACGTAAACCAAAAGATGTGGGCCTCGCTGCATCCGGTGCTGGTCAAGGGAGAGTTCGACAAAGCCCGGGAAATGGCCAACCAGGACAAGTCCACCATCTCTCAGATGCTGGGGATGGGACTGGCGCGCATGGGTGTGGTCCGGCGTCGCGAAGACATCGAAATCGCCATGGAAGAGAGCATGATGGAGATCATCCCCCAGCTGGAGCGGCGCACGCCGTACGTGGCCCTGCTCGCCAATATCGCCACCCTGCTGGGGCTGCTCGGAACCATCATGGGGCTGATCGAGGCCTTCACC
>QKGY01000144.1 GCA_003250235.1 Desulfuromonadaceae bacterium | reverse complement strand
GGCGTCTGGTCGCCGATGCGGTAGATCTCCATCCCCATGCTGCGCATGCCGTTGTAGAAGGCTTGCCGGTCGGTATCCTCAAAGCCTTCCTGGACCGTGGCGATGTCCCCCAGGGTCAGCACACTGCCTTCGGGGGTGGTAATGATGGGGATGCGGGCGAACTCCTTGCCCCAGTCGCGGCGGTCCTTGACCCTCAGCAGGATATCCCCGCCGGGGGTCTCCACCGCCCCGCCGGGCAGTTCGATCGATGTGGCGCTGATGCGGGCCGCCACGTCGGCCAGCGTCAGCGAATAGGTACGCAGGTTCTCCCGCGGCACATAGACGAGGATCTCGTAGTCCCGCGCCCCCGACAGTTCGATCTGGGTGATCCCTGGGTTCTGCAGCAGCCGGTCGCGCACCTGCTCCACCGTCTCGCGCAGGGCCCCTTCGCTCACGTCCCCGTAAAACTGCAGGTTCAGGACCTCGCGGCGGCGGGTAGCCAGGGTGACCTGGGGTTCCTCGGCGTCCTCGGGGAAGGTGGTGATGCGGTCGATCTCCTGCTTGATGTCCTGATAGACCCTCTGCTGGTCGATCCCTTCCAGCAGCTCGGCGTTGACCTTTCCCGAACCCTCGGCAGCGGTGGCCTGCAGTTCCTTGACCCCGTCGATGCCGCGGATAGCCTCCTCGACAGCGAGGATGATCCCCTGCTCCACCTCTTCGGGGCTGGCTCCGGGGTAGGCCACGCTGACCGTCACCATATCGAGATCGTACTCGGGGAAGACTTCCTGCTTGATGCGGAAGGACATAAACAGCCCCCCCAGCAGGAGAAAAATCATCAGCAGATTGGGGGTCACCCGGTTGTACACCATCCAGGCGATCGGGCCCCGCTCCACTCTGGATCGTCTCCCGGAACTCATGGCTGCGTATTCCCCTGACCCGGGGTGGTCGACGCCTGCGCCGCATCCTCCTGCAGGCGCAGCTGCATCCCTTCCACAGGGGCGGAGAGATCGGTGACGACCAGACGCTCGCCGTCGGAAACCCCTCCGTTCACCAGCACCTCGTCCCGTCCGCGAAACAGAATGTCGAGGGTCCGGATCTGCAGCCGACCGTCCCCGTTCATGACCCAGACCCTGTCTCCCTCACGAACCAGGTCTCGGGGGAGCGCGATCACATGATCGAGATGGCGCCCCTCGATCTCCACCCTCACGTAGGCGCCGATGAGCAGGATCGGCTTACCGGCCTGCTCTTTTTCACGCGCCAGGGGGTCGTCGACCTCCACCAGCATCCGCGCCATGCGTCCTTCGGGTTCCACCGCAGCCGCGAGCCGGATCACGTGACCGAGTCTGTAGACCTCGCCCCCCCAGGCCGCTTCGTCATAAACCCTGACGACAGAGCCCTTTTCCCCTTGGGGGCCGGGCAGGCGAATCCAGCGCAACTGGCTGACGGGAACGGAAATCTCGATCCAGAAGGCATCGGTACCGGCCAGAGTCGCCAGGGGTACCGAGGGGGTGACCCGGCTGCCGACGTTGACATCACGGCTCTGGACCACGGCATTGAAGGGCGCGTCGATCTGCGTGCGCCCCAGATCGACACGGGCCTGCTCCAACCGCCCCCGGGCCGCGTCGAGAGACGCCTTCAGGGTGTCGAGTTGCGGCTGGCGCAGCATCAGGGCTTTCTCTTCCTCGCTCACCGATTCCCCGAGCAGTTCGTATTCCTTGCGGGCAACCAGCTGCTTGCCCTGTTCGAGCTGAATCTCCGCTTCGACCTGGGCGACTTCGCTGGCCAGCTGCTGTACGGAAATCCGGTAATCGGTCGGATCGATGCGCAGAACCTCCTCACCGGCCCGGAAAAATCCCCCCGGAACCAGATGCGGTCCAAGCGCGATGACTTCGCCGCTGACCTGGGGCATCAGCTGAACCTGCCGGGAGGGCATCACCGTTCCCATCGCATGCACCAGGGTCTGCCGGGTCCCGCTGTGCACGGCCCGGACTTCCACCAGGGTGGCATTGCGCGCTTTGGGGCGCGGCTTGGCCTTGGGACCGGTTTCCATCATCCAGATCGTGACCACCGCGGCGCCCACCAAAACCACCAGGGGAAGGAGGTAACGCAGCAGCAGGGACAACGCGGCAGCCCTTTTTTCCCCGGCCGGTCGTCGGTCGGCGTCTGTTGAAAACCCCGTTTTTTGATCCATGGTCTTACCCTGTCTTTATGCAAAAAGGAATGCGAGCATGTCGATGCCCTGTGTGTCTGCCTCAGGACGGCCCGGTAGAGAGAGGCGGCACGGGGGGAGACGGATCGGCTGTCGGCATCGACCAGCCTGTGCCAAGAGCGCGGCAGAGATCGATGCGGTACTGGAGCAACGTGCGTTGCCCGCTCAGCCGGCTTCTTTGCAACTGCTGATAGGACAGCAGGGCGTTCAGAACCCGCTGGTAATCTTCGGCGCCATTGAGATAGCGGTCACGCACCCGGCCGATGACGTTCTGGGCGAGCTCAAGCTGACGATCGAGGCTGGCCAGGTAAGCCTGTTGATGTTCTTCGCCGGCCAGCGCGTCCTCAACCTCGGCCAACGCCTCGAGCACCGTCTGTCCATAGAGGGTGAGACGCTCACGGGTAAGGGCCCGGGTGCGCTCGACCTCTGCGCGGCGCTGTCCCCCGTCGATCAGGGGGACCACGAGGTTGGCTGCCAGGGAAGCCAGCCAGTCGTCAAAAAGGGCCCCGGAATCTCCCGAGGTCAAAATCCCTGCCGAAAGGCTGATACGCGGGAAGCGCTCCGAAACGGCCGATGCCGTCTGCCTATCGGCAGCCAGCACCTGGTACCAGGCACTTCGCACATCGGGACGCCTCTCCACCAGGGCCGCCGGGATACCGGTGTCAGGCAGCGGAGAAAGCTCTGCCAGGTCCGTTTTTCTGGGCCAGTCGAAAGCGCCCGGAACGACGCCCATCAGGATACCGAGCTGATGTTCCAGCACCTGGGCCTGTCCCTCCACCTGCGCCCGTTCTCCCAGGTTCGATTCGACCAGCTGCCTCTGCTGAAGCACATCGGCGATCCCGGTCTGACCGGTGCGAAATTGCAGCGTCACCAGGTCAAGCACCTGTCGGTTGGTGCGGATCTGGCTGTCGAGAAGCTCCAGCTGACCGTATTGCTCCACCAACTGGTACCAGGTACCCGCCACCTGTGCCGAGAGGGTTAATGCGGCGGTCTGCAGATCTTCGGCCTGTGACCGGGCATCGAAGGCGGCGGCATCCCGGCTTGAGCGGATGCGCCCCCAGAGATCGATCTCATAGCCTGCCGCCAGCCCCAGGCTGGAAAGATTGTCCGAGCCGCTCTCCCCGCCGGTACGGTACTTCGACACCGAAGATTCCGCCTCGGCATTCAATGAGGGGATGAGACCGGCGCCGGCCTTGCGCTGCAGGGCTTCGGCCTGATGCAGGCGCTCCCAGGCACCCTGCAGGGTCAGATTGTCGGAAAGGGCTTTATCGATGAGGCGGGTCAGCTCGGGGTCGGAAAAGGAAAGCCACCATCGCTCCGGCAGGGGGGTCGATCCGGTGGCCGAGAAATGCTCCGGAACGGAAACCGGCGAGGTGAGGTGTTGCCCCGAAGGCACGCAGGCGCTGAGGGAAAGTACGGCCGCCAGCAGCAAGCCGACAAGGAATCTCTCGCCCCGAAATGTCGCATGAAGCTGTGTCACGCCAGATACCCCGTTCAAGGATGCCTTGCGGGAGGGACTCTCCCGCAAGGACTGAGATTATATCCGCAAACGGGCCAAAGGAAAAGCCGGATCGGAACAATCCGGCTATTCGTGACGCAATGCCTCTATCGGGTCAAGCTGGGCTGCCTTGCGGGCTGGGAAAAAGCCGAACACGACGCCGACGGCGGCGGAGAACAAGAAAGCCACCAGAACGATGGACGTGTTGAAGACAAAAGGAATCTGCAGCAAAGAGGCGAGTCCCAGCGAGCTGACCAGGGCCAGAAGGATGCCCACCACGCCGCCAAGGGAGGAAAGAACGACCGCCTCCACCAGGAACTGCAGCAGCACCTCGTGCTCGAGCGCGCCGATGGCCAGACGAATGCCAATTTCGCGGGTCCTCTCGGTGACCGACACCAGCATGATGTTCATGATGCCGATGCCGCCCACCAGCAGGCTCACCGCCGCCACGGCCCCCAGCAGGGAGGTCAGTATCCGGGTGGTCCCGGTGAGCATGCTGGCGATCTCCTTCATATCCATGACCTGGAAATTGTCGTCCTCCGACGGAGCGATATGACGGCGCTTACGCAGCAGGGTTTCGATTTCCTCCTTGGCCTTTTCCGTGGAAATGCCGTCGCGTACGGAGACCTGGATCAGGCGGACGTCCTGGGTGCCGGCAAACCGTCGCTGTACGGTGCGCAGGGGGAGCACGACGATGTCGTCCTGGTCGTTCCCCATGGTCGATTGCCCTTTGGACTCGAGCAGACCGACCACCTGGCAGGCGACTTTTCCCAGGCGGATAGTGCTGCCGATCGGGTCCTGAGCGCCGAAGAGCTCTTTGCGCACCGTCGCGCCGATGACGCAGACGGCCTTGCCGGACCTCAGCTCACTTTCGGTAAACACACGTCCGGAGTCCAGGGACCAGTTGCGCACCTGGAAGAACTGATCGTTGCTGCCGTTGGCCGTGGTGGTCCAGTTTTCGTTCCCATATACGGCGGTCACACTCTGGGAGAGCGAAGGCGCCACCGCCGCCAGCGACGTGATATCCCGCGAGATAGCCTCCACATCCGCCATGCTGAAGGGAGGTGCGGTAGAAGACGATCCCGGCCCCATGCGCTGTCCCGGCCGGACCATGAGCAGGTTGCTGCCGAGACTGGCGATCTGGTCGGTGACCTGGGCCGTGGCGCCGCCGCCCAATGTCACCATGACGATAACAGCCGCCACGCCGATCACGATCCCCAGGATGGTCAGAAAGGAGCGCATCACGTTGCGGCGGATTTCCCGAAAAGCGAGAGTCAGGGTATTCCAGAGCATCAGACGACTCCTCCATTGGCCAGATCCTTTTCGACCAGCCCATCCCGGAAATGCACGCAGCGCTTGGCGTAAACCGCCATATCCGGTTCGTGCGTCACCATCATCACGGTAATGCCGAGCTCTTGGTTGAAATGCTGCAGCAGTTCCATGATTTCCACACTGCGGGCCGAATCGAGGTTGCCGGTCGGCTCATCGGCCAGCAACACCCGGGGGTGGGTCACGATGGCACGGGCAATGGCGACACGCTGCTGCTGCCCTCCGGAGAGTTCTCCGGGCGTATGAGAAGCCCAGGCCTCCAGACCGACGGCTTCGAGCGCCTTGTACGCCTGCTCGTGGCGCTCAGAGGCAGGAGTGCCGCGATAGATCAGGGGGAGCTCCACGTTTTCCAGGGCCGAGGTCCGGTTGAGCAGGTTGAAACCCTGGAAGACAAACCCCAGGTAATTACGCCTCAACAAGGCCCGCTTGTCCCGTGACAGGGCCCCGACCTCAACCCCCTCGAACAGATACTCTCCGGCCGTCGGAGAATCGAGACAGCCGAGGATGTTCATGCAGGTTGACTTGCCCGATCCGCTCGGCCCCATGACGGCGACGAAATCTCCCTGCTCGATCCGCAGATCGATGCCGCGAAGGGCCTGCATGGATGCCTGTCCGCGTCCGTATATTTTGGTCACTCCGCGCAGTTCGATCAGAGGCGGACGGCTTGAGGGTGCGTTCATGGTCATTTTGCACTCACCGTATCGACGATCAGGGGGGTCTGCGTATCGATATCGCCCTGGAGGACTTCGGTATGTATGCCCTCGGTCAATCCGGTCGCGATGGCGACGGAGACAGGCTGTCCCCCCTTCAGAACCCAGACCGTCTGGGTCTTTTTCTCGGCGGAGCTCTCCTCGCGTTTTGTCGTCTCGGAGTGCGGAGGCCGCGGGAAAAGACTGCTGATTAGACTGCCGCTTTGGCGCGTGCTCTTCTTCTCCGTGACCGGAGGGCTGTACCGCAACGCCGCGTTGGGAATCAGCAGGGCATTGTCGACTTTCTCGACCACGATATCCGCCGTGGCCGTCATTCCAGGCCGCAGCAGCAGATCGGCGTTGTTCACCCCCAGCACGGCTTTGTAGGTCACCACGCCATCCACCTCTTCCGAGCCGTAGCGTACCTGGGTGATGCGGGCGGGAAAAGAATTGTCCGGATAGGCATCGACGGTGAAATTCGCTTCCTGTCCCTCCTTCACCTGCCCCACGTCGGCTTCGTCAACGTCAACCTGAAGCTCCATCTGAGTCAGGTCCTCGGCCAGGGTAAAAAGGACCGGCGCCTGTAGGGAAGCCGCCACCGTCTGACCCGGCTCTACCGACCGTTCGAGGACAACGCCATTGATCGGCGAAAGGATCGCCGCCTTGCCCAGATCGGTCTCGTTCTCGTCCAAAGTGGCCTGTGCCTGAGAGACGGCCGCTTTGGCGCTGGAGACATCCGCTTTGGCCCGCTCCAGGGTCGCCTCGGCCGTATCAACGTCCTGCTGCGACGGGACTTTGCCGCCGCTGAGCTCGCGCACCTTCAAGAGGCGTTGCAGGTCGCTCTCCGACACCTTGAGGGTGGCCTGAGCCTGCAGGACATTGGCCCTGGCCGATTCCACCGCCGCCCGGGATTGCAGAACCTGGGCCTTGAGTTTGGATGTGTCCAGCCGTGCCAGTACCTGCCCTACCTTGACCACGTCGTTGTAATCCACAGCCACCGACTCGACGATGCCGGAGAGTTCGCTCCCCACCTCGACCTGATTGGTCGGTTCGAGATTGCCGGTTGCCGTGACGGTCACCACCAGGCTCCCGCGTGTCGGATTCTCCGTTTTATAGTTCAGGCCGTTGCCGTTCTGCCCTCTCAGCCAGAAAAGCAGGATTATCGTCACCAGGACAGCCAGTCCCACCCAGACATACCAGCGTTTCCAGAAAGCCTTTTTGCCGGGACTACTGTCAAGACCGAGAGTGGATACGATATCCTCTCCGGTGTTCTGTTTTTCAGTGCGATTCAAGGCGTCACCCCCTGATCATAAGTTGAATTTTGTGCCATGGACGACCAGCCTCCGCCCAGGGCCTTGTACAAACGGATAAGGTTGGCGGTAACCTGTCCTTCACTCGTTGCCTGCTGATCCTGAATGGAAAGCAGGGATCGTTGGGCGTCAAGGACGACCTGGAAGTCGACCAGGCCCGCCGCATACTGCTGATTGGCCATCTCCTCCGCCCGCTGCGCCGACTGGGACGCCTGGCGCAAAGAGGTCAATCGGCTCGTTTCATTGCCATAGGCGACCAACGCGTCTTCGACATCCTTCAGGGCGGAAAGCACGGTCGTCTCGTAGGTCAGCAGCGCCTGCTCCTGCAAGGCATTCTGAACGGCGATATTGCGGCGGATGCGACCGGCATCGAAGAGGTTCCAGCTGACGCCCGGCACGATCCGTGTCGTACGGCTGCTGCTGTCGAACAGGCTTCCTGCCGAGAGCGCTTCATAACCGATCGAGCCGGGCAGGGTGAACCGCGGGTAGAGATCCGCCGTGGCAACACCCACATTGGCGGTTTGAGCCGCCAGCTGACGTTCGGCCTTGCGGATGTCGGGGCGGCGGCGCAGCATCTCGGCCGGAAGTCCGATAACAACCTCCTGCGGCGGCACGGGGATCGGCGCGGCAATCTCCAGCACATCGTTGAGCGCTCCGGGCTGAACCCCCAGCAGCAGGCAGAGCGCATTGCGAGCCTGAGAAATCCCTGTATTCAGGCTGGGGATCTGCGCACGGGTCTGCTCCAGGGTATAGTGGGCCTGCTCCTGGTCCAGGTCGGAAACCAGCCCGGCCTCGGCACGCCATCGGGTCAGATCGTACAGCTCGGACTGTGCGCTCAGGTTGTCTTGGGCCACCCGGAGCTGCTCCTGAACGGAACGCAAGTCGACATAATTGAGGGCTACTTCGGCCAGAAGAGAGACCAGGACATCCTCGAGATCAGCTTCGCTTGCTCCTATCGAAGCATCCGCAGCTTCCACCGAACGTCTGACTCCGCCGAAAACATCCAGCTCCCAAGATGCGTCTAGCCCAGCCTGATAGAGCTTTGTGGTCGTCCCCGATCCCGATCGGCTCAGGCTGGCAGATCCACTGGCATCGACAGACGGAAAATACTGCGCCCACTGCACCCCCCGTTCGGCCCGAGCCTGCCGCACACGGGACTCCGCCTGCCGCAAGTCAAGGTTTCCAGCTACCGCTCGCTGCATCAGCTCCGTCAGCACCGGGTCATTCAAGACCGTCCACCAGGCCGACAGGTCCTCTCCGCGTGATGCCGACGGGGCCAGTCCCGCGGAGAGATCCGTATCCCACGCCGCTGGGGCCTGCGTATCGGGCGCCTTGTAATCGGGGCCCACCGCAGCACAACCCGCCATCATCCACAACATCAGA
This sequence comes from Desulfuromonadaceae bacterium, assembly GCA_003250235.1. Classification (GTDB taxonomy): domain Bacteria; phylum Desulfobacterota; class Desulfuromonadia; order Desulfuromonadales; family SZUA-540; genus SZUA-540. Next base: position 4,071 of record QKGY01000144.1, on the reverse strand, counting down.
ATCACGAAATACCGTTTCACCATCACATCAACTCTTCCCGTCTTCTAGGAGCAACGTATTGCTCTTGTGTACCAAGTATATCCCTGCCCCCTTAAAATGGCAGAAAGTCAGCAATTGAGGCGAGTTAAGTTTTGTAAACTTTTAAAAACAGGGGATTAACACTTCTTTACAACGCGGGTATCCCTTTTTGTTCTAGAATGAGACGAAAAAGGTGATCTTTTTTTATCGATTTCACTCCGCAGGGACACAAGAGGTTTAACCCCTGGTATAGTCATTTTAATGGAAGCTGTTTTTGATGCTCTTCTCCGATATCCGTTCCATTTAAATGACCAAGAGGTTTCCGGAATGAAAAAATCAACCCGATGGCGGATGATAATTCTGCTGGTGCTTACGCTGTCCCCCTTTTTGGGGAGCGCTATCGTCATGGGTCAGGAGGACCCGAGGACCATAAGGCTTTCCCGCGGGAGGGCTATCGCCATGGCCATCGGAAACAACATCGATCTGCGGGTCAGGGCTCTCGATTCGTCTCTCGCCGAAACCGACATCACCTCGAGCCGCTCCATCTATAATCCGTATCTGACTTCCTCGCTCGATTTTTCACAGACGGACGTTGCCGGAAGGACCTACGGAACCGAAACCATCGCGGGGACCTTCGGAATAACCCAGAACCTGCCCACCGGCGGATATATATCCCTGACAACCCGGACGGGGCCGATCAGCGCGATTTCGGATCCGCTTTATGACTATACCGACTGGTCCTCGGCGATCGGCATAACCTATTATCAGCCGCTGTTGAAAAATGCCGGCAGGGAAGCGACGGAGCTCGGAATCGCTCAAGATACCCTCTCTTTCGAAGACTCCCTGGAAAACTTCCGTGGCGATGTCATCCAGACGGTTTTTTCCGTCATCAGTGATTACAACCGGCTCTACGTTCTGTATCAGCTGCTCGAATCGCGACGTGAAGCCGTCAGCTCGGCCCAGAAACTGCTCCAGGAGATCAAGAACCAAGCTCATTCGGGGGAGGATGCCACGATTGCCTTGTCCAACTCGGAATATGCCCTGAGTCAGCGACAGACCGAAATGATCGAGGCCGAAAGACAGGTCAGCAGCAAGGAGGCCAGTCTTCGTTATCTCCTGGGCCTCGAAGAGAAACTTCATATCATTCCGGTGGACCCGCCTTCCAGGGACGAACCGATGGGAACCGAAAAAGAGATGATTGCGTTGGCCCTGGCAGAGCATCCGGACCTGAAGGGAATGCGGATCCAGCTGGAATCCAACATGTTGCGGGAGAAGGTGTCGCAACGCAAGCTCTGGCCCGATTTGGCCCTGACCGCCAACGGGGGGTACCGCGGGTATGCCGAAGACGGTACCTTCGGCGATACGGTCTCGCAGATAGCCGATCGCAAAGGGGAATACTGGGGGGTCGGAGCCCGAATCACCTATCCGCTCGGCAACGATCTGGCTGAGAGCGAATACCGCCGCAACAAATTGCGCAGTGAGCAGTTGAAGAACCAGATCACGGCGGCCGAATGGAAGATCAGGGACACGATCCAGGATGACAATCGCTCGTTGATCTCGGCCCGCCTGCAACTGCGTTCAACGGCCAAGTCAAAGCTGCTGGCCGAGCAGCGGGTCGCGCATTATCAAAAAAACCGTCGGCTCGGGAAAGCCTCGGTCAAGGATCTGCTCGATGCGGAAAACGATCTGATCTATGCGCGCAACCTGGAACTGACGGCGGTTGAGAACTTCGCCTATCTGGTCGCCAAATTGTGGAAAGACAGCGGGGTTCTTCTCGAACGGCAGAACATTCACATCGACACCAAGCGTCCGGACTTGGTGACGGGGGGAGAAATGCCCGTCAGCGCAGCGGAACTTCCCCCGGAACTCACGAAATTGCCTGAGGCTCCCTCGCAGAAGCCGGTACCACCCAAGAGCGCCCCGGCGGAACCGCCATCGACCTACAGGCTGAAAATCGGCGAATTTCCGACGGCTCAGGTGCCATCAATCAAAAAGAAGATCGCCTCGGCCGGGCTGACTTCGAAAGTGACGGATGGCGCCAAAAGATCTCAGGACGTCACGCGCCTGCTGATCGGCATCTACGGAGACAAGGCCTCGGCACAGCAGGCTCTCGCTCCCCTGAAGAACACCTCCAGCGAAGGCTTTATCCTCAGACAGGGGGCCAACCGTTACGAAGCCTTTGCCGGCTCCTTCTTCAGCCGTGCATCGGCTGAGACCGAGCGAAAACGTTTGGCGAATCGTGGAATTATCGTGAGCCTGAAGGATGTCAGCGTCGAGCTTCCGACCACCCTTGTGGAGACCGAAAGCTTCCCTTCCCGGGAAGCCGCCATGATGGGATTGAAGAAACTTGAAGGTCAAGGGCTCAACGCAGAAATCGTACAGAACCTCTCACAGAAGTAAACAAAAACGCGATGGTTCCTTTTATACGCTTCGGTTGAAGCCAACCGCGTGAATCGTCGCGGTGTGGAAATAAAAAAACCGACCTTTTCAGGTCGGTTTTCGTGACGTTGAACGTAACCGCCCTCCCCGCAGGGAGGGCGGAACCTGCATCACAACGGATTACAGAGCATTGATGGCAGCCAGCTCTTCAGCAGTAGCATTAACGCGACCGCTGAGATGGCTCGTGGGTACGTTCTGGCCATAGTTGCTCATCCCGTGACAACCGGAGCAGTACTGGGTGTAAAGGGCTGCGCCGTCAAGGGTGGTTGTCGTGGTATCCGGAGTCGTAACCGGATCGGTAACAGGGGTGGTTACCGGGTCGGTAACAGGGTCGGTAACCGGATCAGTAACAGGGGTGGTTACCGGATCGGTAACAGGGTCAACAACGGGAGTGGTAACCGGTGAGGTCACATCGTCGTCATCGTTTGTATTTTGATCATCCTGATCAGTTCGACTACTGCGGTCGCGGCGATCATGCCAATCGCGGTTCTCGGGACGTTGGGAATTGCTGGAGCCCCCGCGATACTCTCTGTCCTCGCGGTCGGCAAAACTTACGGTCGAAAAAGTCATCAAAACAAGAGACATCATGATAAACAGGGACAAACCTCTTTTTAATTTGTTGTACATTTTTTTCTCCAATTTTGTCTTTAGAGTTGTCGTTAAAGTTCTTGTCAGAAATTACTCCCCGGGGTTTTCAACCCGCTTTGGGGGAATAATTCTCCTCTGGCTTGGCATTCTCCTTTCGATGTCCGGACAAAGAAACGAGAGCACCAACTTTCGGGAGACATTTCGGCAACCCGGCTGTCTCATGGAGACCCTATGGGCTTTCCGCCAATGGTTGAGTATTATCGAATATCACCTCATGATGAAACCTGGACCTATGTACACCTCCTTTCTCTGGGATTCGATGACCGCGGTACCCTCCGGTCACCGTACTGCATAGGATGCAAATGGGGCGATCATGGAAATTTTTTTTTGACCGTCAAGGCTCACCGGCTTCAGGATTTTGCCCTCAGTGTCGGCGAATGGAAAAGCAGAGAGCATACCAATTGACCGGTTCCATTTGAAAAAATCGCATGAGATTATTCTTATTTTTCAGATAGTTGTGCGTAGGAATTCGAAATCAATGGATAAATCCGGATCAACCGAAATTGATTTTTCTGCCAGAATGCATCCCCATGCCGGCCTGAAACGAGTCACCAAACATTAAAATTTTATAACTATTTGGAAAAACGTGAGAAATTACGTCTTCACCTGTTGTTGTTTCACCACAAACCGCTCTCATTTTTGAACGCAACCATCGGATGGACAGACTCCGGCCCCCATCGCCTTCGACAGGAGGGGACCAAAAGAGTTCGCATTACGGGACACATGGAGTCACCAACACATTTTGAACCGCGACCCAAGATACCAAGGAAAAAACGATGAACCGGCTTCTGGTTATAGATGACGACCTTGAACTCTGCGAACTTCTCACCGACTATCTCGGTACGGAGGGTTTCGAGGTGGAGACGGCCCACGAGGGGAATGAAGGCGCCCAAAGAGCCCTCTCGGGCGAGCACGCCCTCGTGGTCCTGGACGTGATGCTCCCCGTAATGAACGGCTTCGACGTTC
>QKGY01000226.1 GCA_003250235.1 Desulfuromonadaceae bacterium | reverse complement strand
TTCGAACTTCAAAAGAGGTTTGCAGGAATGCGAGGGACAATATTTATTATGGATGTGCGCCTCGTACTCATCCCTGAAATAGCGGATGGTTGAAAGAACCGGGTTCGGAGCGGTTTGTCCAAGACCACACAAAGAGCTTTTCTTAATGTCAATAGCCATATCTTGAAGAAGCTCGATGTCTCCCTCCTGACCTTTGCCGGAGGTAATGCGCTCTAGGATCTCGAGCATGATTTTCAGACCGATACGGCAAGGAATACACTTGCCGCAGGACTCTACCCTGGTGAAGTTCAGGAAGAACCGGGCAATATCCACCATGCAGGTCGTCTCGTCCATAACAACCAGACCACCGGATCCCATCATCGCGCCGGCCTTGATCAGAGAGTCGTAATCGACCTCGGCGTCAAGAGCAACGGGGGGGAGGCAGCCACCCGAGGGACCGCCAGCCTGAACCGCCTTAAATTTGCGGTTTTTCAGAATGCCGCCACAAACGTCGAAGATAACTTCCCGCATGGTCGTACCGGCAGGAACCTCTACCAGACCAGTATGCTTTACCTTACCGGTCAGTGCGAAGATCTTGGTTCCCTTGGTCCCTTCAGTGCCGATATTGGAATACCAGTCGGCGCCATTGTAGAAAATGTAGGAAACGTTGGCGAACGTCTCAACGTTATTGATATTGGTCGGCTTCCCCCAAAGACCACGCACCGCGGGGAAAGGCGGGCGGGGGCGGGACATACCGCGTTGCCCTTCAATGGATGCCATCAGTGCCGTTTCTTCACCGCAAACGAAGGCACCGGCGCCCGCCTTGATCCGCATGTCGAAGCTGAATCCAAGCCCCATGCAGTTCTTGCCGAGAATCCCCTTCTCGTAGCAGGTGTCGATAGCTTTCTGAAGACGTTTAATGGCCAGAGGATATTCCGCCCGGCAGTAGACATAGCCGAAGCTGCAGCCAATGGCGTAGGCGGCGATCATCATCCCTTCGATTACACCGTAAGGGTCACCTTCAAGAACCGAACGGTCCATGAAAGCGCCGGGGTCGCCCTCGTCCGCATTGCATATGAGATACTTTTCCTTGCCCGGGGAAGCAGCGCAGAAAGACCATTTAACGCCTGTCGGAAAACCTCCGCCCCCACGACCCCGAAGTCCTGCACGTTTAACTTCGTCGATGACTTCAGCAGGAGACATGGTGACGGCTCGTTTGATGCCCTCAAACCCCTTGTGGGCAATGAAGTCATCAATGCTTTCAGCATCTATGGTACCGCAACGGGAGAAGATGACGCGTTGCTGTTTTTCAAGAAATTTTGCGTAGTATGGGCCGGCCTTCTTCTTGTCAACTGGCTGGCTGGCGAGAACATGTTCTTCAACGATCTGAGGCACCAGCTCAGGCGTTACGAAGTCGTATGTTACCCCTTCCTGACCAGGCAAAACGATGTCGACCAGCACATCGTTGGCGCAGAGGCCTCGGCAACCGGTACCGACAACTTCGCAACGTTTACCAACCTTGGCCTCTACACCCTGCTTGGCAAACTCTTGCTCGAAGGCCTCGGCCACCGCCTTGGCACCGGAAGCCAATCCACCGGTACCCTGACAGATCAGGACTTTTATTTTCTCAGCATTCGCGGCCATAAGGATTCATCCCCGCTTTTTGATTGGGTTGATTAAAGCGAACCAGCTAGTCCATTGCCTTGTATTTGGCAATTACCTCGTCCATCTTCTGAACCGTCATACTGCCATACGTACCATCGTTTACCATGATGACCGGAGCCATACCGCAGGCTCCGATGCAGGCAACATATTCGGCAGTAAATTTCAGGTCTTCCGTCGTCTCAGCGTGTCCTATGCCAAGCCGCTCTTTGAGAGTATCGGCGATACGGCCTGCCCCTTTAACGTGGCAAGCAGTACCCATGCACACCCGGACGATATACTTGCCTCGCGGCTCGAGATGAAACTGGGCGTAAAAAGTCAGAACGCCATAGATCTGGCTTGTATAAACATTCAGGCGCTCTGCTATCAAGTGAACACAGGGCTCAGGAATATAGCCGTAGGCATCCTGAACTTCTTGAAGGACAGGCATGAGGGCCCCGTGCATATCGATATACTTGTCAATGACCTGATTCGCTGCGGTCAGATCGATCTCCTGCTCCTGAACAGTTTCTGCGGCATTACTCATATTCAGACACCCCTTTGTTCAGCAATCAGTTAACGGTCGATCTCGCCAAGTACGATATCCAGGGTACCGATTATGGCGACGACGTCAGCGATCATCCGCCCTTCAGCCATCTGGGGCAGAGCCTGCAGGTTGATAAAGGACGGCGAACGAATTTTCATCCGGTAGGGATGAGCCGAGCCGTCGGATACCAGGTAGAAGCCAAGCTCCCCTTTGGGATTTTCACAACCCTGGTATACTTCCCCAACCTCAGGCTTCATTCCTTCGGAAATCAGCTTGAACTGGTGGATAAGAGCCTCAATCGTGTTGACGACATCTTTCTTGGGGGGCAGACAAACCTTTGGGAGGTCTGCGATCACAGGGCCGGGCTTCAGCTTATCAAGAGCCTGATTAACCAGCTTGACCGCTTCGCGCATCTCGATGAGACGTACTTTGTAACGACCCCAGGTGTCGCAGTCCTGGCTAACGGGCACTTTGAAATCATACCCTTCATAGCCGCAGTAAGGATCGTCGCGACGGAGGTCCCAGTCAACACCAGACGCACGCAATGCAGGACCGCTCAAGCCCACATCAATGGCATCTTCTTTATTGATCACGCCAACGCCAATGACGCGCTTCTGCCAGATCTTGTTGCCTGTGAGAAGTCCTTCATAGGTGTCAATAAAGCCAGGCATTTCCTTCATGAACTGCCTGATTTCTGCCTCAACACCCGCGGGAAGGTCCGCCGAGAGTCCACCCACACGGAAGAAGTTGGACGTCATACGGGCGCCGGAAATCTTCTCATACAGGTCCATGATCCGCTCACGCTCGCGGAAGCAGTACAGGAATACGGTCATGGCGCCGATATCAAGAGCATGAGTAGCAAGCCAGACAAGATGGCTTTTAAGACGGGTCAGCTCAGCCATCATGACACGAACAACCTGAGCGCGCTCAGGAATCTTATCCGTAATCCCGAGCAACTTCTCTACAGCCAGAACATAGGCCAAGTTGTTGCTCATGGGGG
>QKGY01000036.1 GCA_003250235.1 Desulfuromonadaceae bacterium | reverse complement strand
AAGCGCTCCGGGGATTTTTCGACCCTGGAGGAAGAACTCGACCACGTGGGCTCCTACCTGAAGATCGAAAAAGCCCGGTTCGAGGACCGGCTTGAGGTCGAGATGACCATAGACCCCGGGCTGTTGAAGCTGCGCCTGCCCACATTCACCCTGCAGCCGATCATTGAAAACGCCATCAAGCACGGCATTTCAGGGATGCTGGGGAAAGGGCTCGTCAAGATCGTCGCCCGGGTCCATGAGCAGGGCGCCTGCATCGACATTGAGGATAACGCCGGGACCTACTGCGACCAGCTTCACGGGGGGGGATTGGGGATGAACATCGTCGATAGGCGCATCAAGAATCTCTATGGTGAGCGCTACGGGGTTCAGGTCAGCTGCAAGCCTCATGAAGCGACACTGATCACGATCCTTCTCCCTTTCCAGGGAGGGCTGACCTCATGATCCGTGCGCTGATCGTCGATGATGAACGGAACGCCCGCGAAGAACTCGAGGCGATGCTGCAGGAAACGGGGGCGGTCGAAATCGTCGGCAGCTGCGCCAACGCGATCGAAGCCATCAAGACGATCAACCGGGAACGTCCCGATGTTCTCTTTCTCGATATCCAGATGCCGATGGTCAACGGTTTCGAGCTTCTGAGCATGATTGACGACGACATCATGCCCCACGTGGTCTTCGTCAGCGCCTACGACGACTACGCCCTGAAGGCGTTTGAAGAAAAGACCCTGGATTACCTGCTCAAGCCCGTTGAACCCGCACGACTGGAAAAAACCCTGGAAAAACTCTCCTCACGCCTGCACAGTGGCTCGCAGCCAGCGTACGACACCTCCGAGCTCCGGCAGATCCCCTGTGTCTGCGCCAACCGTATCAAGCTGATCGACGCCTCCCAGCTGATTTTCGCCCGGTCCGATCTCAGCGGTATCCATCTGGTCACCCCACAGGGAGAGTACTTCACCGAGTTGACGCTCAAAACCCTGGAGACTCGAACGCCGCTGATCCGCTGCCACAAACAGTTCCTGATCAACATTGCCCAGATTGACGAGATCACTCTGCTGGACAACGGCGTGGCAGAGATTAAAACCCTGGCCGGGCATCTGGTTCCGGTAAGCCGTCGCTACCTGAAGAACCTGAAGGAAACCCTCGGCCTTTAACATCGGCATTCGCCAAAAATCCTTCTTCCCCGAAAACCGGTCACCTCTCAGGACAGACCGCTCAGCAGATTATACGACCGCTTGTCTCCTCCCCCCGTTTCGCCCCTGAGGATGTTTCGATATGCTAGCGTAACGCAAACATTCCCCCAACGGAGGTGCCAATGCTTTACTTTTTCGCCTGCATCGGTCTGCTGATCGCCGGATATTTTATCTACGGAACATTCGTCGATCGCATTTTCGGTGCCGACCCCAATCGTCCTACGCCTGCCAAAACGCTCAACGACGGGGTCGACTATGTCGAAATGTCCCCCGCCAAGATTTTTCTGATCCAGCTCCTCAACATTGCCGGACTGGGCCCCATATTCGGACCGATCCTCGGCGCGCTCTACGGCCCTTCAGCGCTGTTGTGGATTGTCCTCGGCAGCATCTTTGCCGGGGCCGTTCACGATTACTTCTCCGGAATGCTCTCCGTCCGTCATGATGGGCAGAGCGTTCCCGATGTGGTGGGATATCAACTGGGGACGGGATTCAAACAATTCATGCGCCTCTTCTCGATCGTCTTGCTGCTGCTCGTCGGGGTCGTTTTCGTCCTGGGCCCGGCGAAGCTGCTGGCCAATCTGAGTCCTCTCCCCGTTGTGGCCTGGGTCACCATCATTTTCGTCTATTACTTTCTGGCGACCATTTTGCCGATTGACAAGATCATCGGTCGGGTCTATCCGCTGTTCGGTGCGGTGCTGATTTTCATGGCCGTGGGACTGACCGGCGCCCTCATCGCCAAAGGCTATCAGTTCTACCCGCAGTTCACCCTGGCCAACCTGCATCCCAAAGGCCTGCCCTTATGGCCTCTGATGTTCATCACCATCGCCTGCGGCGCCATCAGCGGCTTCCACGCCACTCAGTCTCCCCTGATGGCCCGCTGCATCGCCAATGAGAAATACGGCCGTCCCATTTTTTACGGCTCCATGATCGGCGAAGGCGTAATCGCGCTGGTCTGGGCTACCCTCGGCATGTCTTTCTACAAGGGGGCGGATGCCCTCAATGCCGCCTTGGCCCAAGGCGGCCCGGCGTACGTCGTCAACGAAATCTCCACTACTTTGCTCGGCCCCGTCGGCGGCCTTCTGGCCATCATCGGCGTTGTTATTCTGCCGATCAGCTCCGGGGATACGGCCTTTCGCAGTGCCCGCCTGATTATCGCCGACTTCATCAAGATCCCCCAGAAAGCCGTTTCGAAAAGATTGTACTTGGCGGTGCCTCTGTTTCTGGTCGGATTTCTCATTTCCAAAGGCAATTTCGGCGTGATCTGGCGTTACTTCGGCTGGGCCAACCAGACCCTTGCGACTATCGTCCTGTGGGCCGGAGCGGCCTATCTTATCAAACAGGGCAAGTTGCACTGGATCGCCACCATCCCCGCGACCTTCATGACCGCCGTAGCGACCACCTACCTGGCTTACGATAAGATCGGATTCGGGATTCCGCTGCAGATTTCCACATGGATCGGCATTGGCGTCGCCGTCGCTTCGCTGGCCCTCTTCCTGATCAAGTTCCGCAATCCCGCAGGGTCACCGGATCAGGAGGTTGTTGAACCGGAAGCGGCCTGATCCTCTTTTCTGACGTAAAAAAGGGGCCCTTTTGGGGCCCCTTTTTTTATGGGTGTTGCCGGGATAATCCTACCCCAGCATGTCCGTCCAGATGCTCGACGCCCAGTCCGCGGCATGACGTGCGTAGAGCGGCGAGCGATCCGGAGAAGCCTTGGAGGCTTCCTTAATGGCCACGGTCTTTTTGCTCGCCTCATCGAAAGTGTACACCCCGGTGATATAAATGCCCTCGGTGTCACTGACCAGACTGTAGCAGGAGTTGGCATACGTCGGCTTGGGCGGATTCTTGTCGTTGAGCAAGGCGACGACGGCCGCCGCGGCAACCTTGCCCATGGAATTGGCCACAAACCCCGACTTGGGCATCGGCCCGGAGGTTGCCGGATCGGTAGCATCGCCGATGACATGGACCCCCGGCACAACGGTTGATTCAAAGGTGACCGG
>QKGY01000159.1 GCA_003250235.1 Desulfuromonadaceae bacterium | reverse complement strand
CTGAAGGTCTGATCCGCCATTTCCTTTTTCACCACCTGCTGGAAGAGTTTGGCCATCTTCACCTGCTGCGACTCATCCCGATAGAAGCTGTCCCAGGCGTATTCGAGCAACTCCTGCAGCCTATCCGCGCTCATATTCTTGGGCTGATAGACCACCTGGTCCGCTGAATAGCGATCCCAGTCATGGGAAAGAATACGGTTTTGGCTTTCCAGGTCATCAAAGGCCTTGGTATGGGGAAAAGGTGTCAGGACGGTGAACTCGGCCAAATCAAGATCAATCTCCAGGAGGAAGTCGATCAGCCTCTTGATCGAATCCTCGGTGTGGCTGTCGAGTCCGAGGAGGATGGTCCCCTCCACGCCGATGCCGTGGTCATGGTAGCGCTTGATCCGTTCACGGATGTAGTCGGAGGTGTCGAAAACTGCCTGGTACACATACCAGGCACCGGCCTGCGCCGCCAGATCCAGCACCTCGGGCTTGTCTTCGATGGGATGCGAGCACCACTTTTTTTTCAGCGGGATCATCTCCCGGAAGAGTTCCATCTCCCACTGGGTATCCTGGGCAAGCGAGTTGTCGACGATAAACAGCCGATTGTTGTCGATGGCCGCCATTTCGGCAATGGCCTTGTCGATCGGCCGGGGACGGAATTCCCTCCCCCCCAGATAGGCCACGGCACAAGGGTAGCAGTGGAAGCGGCACCCCCGGGAGGCGTGCACCAGGTCCACCATCTGCACCCCGCGATGGTTGTAAAGCCGCCGGTTGAGGATATCACGCCGGGCCGTCCCCACCAGGCCGATATCCGGACGCTGATCAAGATAGTTGTAACAGGGTTTCAGGGTCCCCCGGCGCAGGTCGGCGAAGACCTCTTCCATGTGGCCTTCCGCCTCGCCGAGAAAGACTGCGTCGGCATGGGCCATGGTTTCCTCGGCGTGCAACATGGTGGCGATGCCGCCGAAAATCACCGGAACGCCCTTCCGGCGATAGATATCGGCAATGGCCCAGCCCCGCGTGACCTGTACGGTCAGCATCATGGAAATCCCCACCACATCCACGGGTGCGTCGAAATCAATCGCCTCCAGATTTTCATCAACGAACTGGACATCAACCTCTTGAGGCAGGGCCGCGGCAAAGACCACGGGACCATGGGGCGGCAGATGGAATTCGGTTTGGCGGGAGAGCTTCGGCCATTTGGGGTAAATCAGGAGCATTTTCATCCAGCACACCCATCTACACTACAACGGTTCGGCGCTCAAGAGGCGCAGGGATATGGTATAGCCGGCAGGGCCGGGGACCATCAATTCCATGGTTTGGGCAACGAACACCGAGTCGACCCCATGACAGGTGTGGGTCTCTATGGAACCGGTATTGACGCGGTCGGCGTAGAGGTGCACCTGCCAACAGCCGTCGTCACCAGGGAGGATATCGGTTATCCGTTGCTGTGCCGCAAAACGGCAGACGATACGTCCGTTCTCAAGGCGACCCAGGTCCAAGGATCCGGGCGGTATGAAAAAGAGTGCCCGCAAATCCCGCATCAGCCCGGCAGCGAATTCCCGACCATCGAAAGGCGGCAAGGCCCTGGATACCTCGACCCGGCCATCAAAGGGACTGTGGGCCTCGAACAGGGTCAGCCCCTCCACGCTCATCAGGGCACAGCGAATGGAGTCGCGATCAAGAGAGACCACCCCAAGTCCGCTGCCGCTGCCGCCGTCGGCAAGGCGAAAGTTCAAGGCATGCACATACTGCCACGGCTTTTGGGGAAACATACGGGTGCAGCATCCATCGGCGAGTGCGCCTGTCTCGGTCGCCACGATCTCCGGCAGTCCATTCCGGTTTGCCGAGACGCAGGACGAAAGCATGCAGACGGCGAGCAGCAGACAACCCAGGGAACGCATCACGGTTTTACAAACCGTTTTTCCGGAATTTCTTGATTGAGCTGAATGTGGTGAAAATACAGATGGGTCGAGGTCTCGGCGCTTTCATAAATGGCGACCTCCTCCACAACCCCGACCTCTTCCCCCATCAGCAGTTCGATACGTTCGATAACCGAACGCATGCCTTCCGACTTGGGCCTGAGCACCACCCTCTGCGAGTCCGGACGTTCGACAGCGAACTGGGGATTATCGGTGAACCGTCCGTCCAGCCAGTTGCCGATATCCTGGAGCACGATCTGCATTGCATCCAGGCCAACGCCGTTTTCCCGGCGCAATGTGCCCTCAATCTCGACCCATTTGCTCACCCGACCGGCATCCATCAACAGCAGACTATGCAGGGGCTGCAGGTATTCCCAGCGAAGCGATCCCGGCGCCTGGAAGGCAAAGGTCCCGTTGGAACGCAGAGGTTTCACCAATATCTTCATCCGCTTTTCCTGGCTGAACTCCGCCTGGACGGAGCGTATCGCCGAGGAGTTGGCCAGGGAAATCTGCGGCAGGAGCAGCAGGAACAGCAGCACAATGCAGCCAATCTTTTGCATCAGAGCATGCCGCCGTTGACGGAGATGATCTGCCCGGTGACGTAGGAGGCTCCATCCGAGCAGAGAAAGCCCACCACCTTGGCAACCTCCTCGGGGGTGCCGATCCTGGCCATGGGAATCAAATTTTTGATGTGCTCCTTGGGCGCCTGGCTAATCATTTCCGTTTCAATCAGCCCCGGGGCCACGACATTGACGCGGATGCCCAGGCGGGCGACTTCGGCGGCCAGGGTCCTGCTGGCCGCATTCAGACCGGCCTTTGCCGCCGCATAGTTGGCCTGCCCCCGATTGGGCATCAACGAGGCTGCCGAGGAAATGGAGACGATGGCTCCCCTGCGCTGGCGGACCATCCGTTCAAGAACCGGATGGGTGACATTATAGAAACCGTGCAGACTGGTATCGATCACTCGATGCCATTTTTCCGGCGACATCATCAGAAAGAGGGTGTCGTCAATGGTGCCCGCGTTGTTGACCAGGATCTCGAATCCCCCAAGCCGGTCGGCAAGCGCTTCGATGGCAGTCTCAACGCTTTCGCGATCACGCACATCAAAGCCGCAGATCTCGCCCTCGCCGCCGACCTCCCGCACCTGGCGCAGGGTCTCCTCGGCTGCCATCTGGTTGCGCATGTAGTTGATGACCAGATAACAGCCGTCGGCGGCCAGTTGCCGACAGACCGCCCGACCGATGCCACCGCTGCCACCGGTGACGATGGCGATCTTCCG
>QKGY01000443.1 GCA_003250235.1 Desulfuromonadaceae bacterium | reverse complement strand
CCCCAGAACAAGCGCCTGCGTATCCTGAAGGACTTCAAGGAAGACCGGTTGACGTTCCTGGTGGCTACCGACGTGGCGTCCCGTGGGCTTCACATCGAAGCGGTTACCCACGTCATCAATTATGACCTGCCCCAGGATGTCGAGGACTACGTGCATCGCATCGGACGTACGGCACGGGCGGGTGCCATGGGCAAGGCGATCAGCTTCGCCGATGAGGAACTGGTGTATCATCTGCCGGAGATCGAGGAATATATCGGCCATAAGATTCCCAGCGACTTTCCCGAAGATTCGGATTTTTGCTGGGAGTACAAACGGGCTGTGCCCCGGAAGAAGCCTCCCGTGCCGGAAAAAACGGCCAAAACGGGCAAGGGGGAGAGACCTCGTCACGCTCCTCGGAGACGGAAGAAACGGCCCGCAGGCAAGACGCCGCCTTCCAACGAATAGAACGGAGGACCGGGTTAGAAGCTGAGAACCTGCCATCGGAAGACATCGTGATTTTCGGATAAGGATCTCACATCCTTCATCAAGGATACGCCGGAACATGCTGGGACAGGATATCCCGGGGCTGCTGACCTGCCGAAAGTGTCAGCGTCTTGCCAACTTTATGGCCGAGTTGCCCCCCAAAAAAGACTATTCCCGGTCCGATTACTGGAATAAACCGGTACCCGGATTCGGAGATCCCCTGGCCCGGGTGTTTCTGGTCGGACTCGCGCCTGGGGCTCACGGGGCCAATCGGACGGGGCGACCCTTTACCGGCGACGGAGCCGGAGATTTCATGTACCCCCTGCTTCACAGGGCGGGGTTTGCTAGCCAACCACAGGCAACGCACAAGGGGGATGGTCTGGAACTCAGGGACCTCTATATCAGCAACGCCGTCAAATGCCTGCCCCCCGGCAACAAACCCGCTCCTCAGGAATTTGCCCACTGCCGTCCCTTTCTGGCTCAGGAACTGGCCTCCCTTTCCCGGCTCAAAGTCGTCCTGCTCTTGGGACAGGGGGCGTTCACCAGTTTTATGCGTTACCTGGTCGAGCAGAAAATCGTCGATCGACCGGGCCGTTTGGTTTTTTCTCATGGCGGAGTTTATCGCCCTGAGGGGGGACCCATCCTGGTCGCCAGTTATCATACCAGCCGTTACAATGTACAAACCGGTCGGATTACCCCGGCGATGTTTCTGGATCTTCTGGAGCAGGTGAAGACACTGGCTTCGGGAGAAAACGGTTGAAAAGGGAAGTGGCTTCGATTAGACTGGCGAAATTTAATCTGGCTTAGAGGTAAGACCATGGGGCGTATCGAAGCGACCTTTGAACGGTTGCGACAGAATGGGGAAAAAGCTCTGATCCCCTTTATCACGGCAGGGGACCCGGATCTGGGTCATACTGAAACCCTTCTGCACGCCCTGGTGGATGCCGGCGCGGATCTGATCGAATTGGGATTCCCCTTTTCCGATCCCATGGCGGACGGGCCGACCATTCAGGCTTCTTCCGAGCGTGCTCTGGCTTCAGGAACGACCCTGAAAGGAATCCTCGACGTAGTCCGTCGCGTGCGCAAACATACCAATGTTCCCATTGTTTTGATGGGGTATTATAATCAGGTGTTTCGCTACGGACCCGAGCGTTTTGCTTCTGATGCCGCTAAGGCCGGTGTCGATGGCCTGTTGCTGGTCGACCTTCCTCCTGAAGAATCCGCGGAGGTCTCGGGAGCTCTGAAGGAGGCAGGTATCCGACTGATCACGCTACTGGCTCCCACCACCCCGCCGGATAGGGTGCGACGTCTGGCTGCTGCGGCAGAGGGATATGTGTATTATGTTTCTATGACCGGTGTTACGGGGTCCCGACAGATCGATGCCGCAGCTATTGCCGATGCGGTGGCCGACGTCAAACGGGAATGTTCCGTTCCTGTGGCGGTTGGATTCGGCATCGCTTCGGCGGCGGATGCGGCGGCTGTCGCGGGATTCGCCGACGCCGTGGTGGTTGGCAGTGCCCTTGTCAAGGTCATTCAGGCCTATGGAAATTCACAGGATCTGACGACGCAGGTACAGGATTTTGTCCGGTCGCTGAAAAAAGGCATCCGTTCGGCGGCCGTTTAATGGTTTTCGCAAGAATCGGCGTTGTCTGGTCCGGAATTGGCGGTGGTGTCGTGCTGCTGTCTGAAATTCGTGGATGGTATCTTCTTAAAAGAAAATGATGCAGGTAGACTAAGCCCGGGGATTGACCCCAAGATTCACGGGGCAAGCACCCGATGGCTCCCTGGAGAAATGAGGTAATGAGATGGCCTGGTTCACAAAGTCAAAAGCGCCTATCGCGCCTGTAGAGACCAAGAAGGTCAAGATGCCAGAAGGTGTCTGGAGCAAGTGCAAAAACTGTAATGAAATTATCTATACCAAAGAAATAGAGCGCAATCTCAATGTGTGTCCCAAGTGCGACTACCATTTTCGCATCAGCGCCAGGGAACGTATCGCGCTGACCCTCGACGAAGGATCCTTCGTCGAGATGGACGCCACCATGGAGTCGGTCGATTTTCTGGATTTCAAGGACTCAAAAAAATACAAAGACCGTATCCGGGCCGCTGTGAAAAAAAGCGGACCTGGCGATGCCGTTATCTGCGGGGAAGGAACCATCGATGGCCTTGGGGTCGTTGTGTCCGTCTTCGATTTTGGCTTCATGGGCGGGAGCATGGGCTCGGTGGTCGGGGAAAAGATTACCCGCGCCATTGAAAAGGGGTTGGAAAAACGGCAGCCGGTTATCATTTTTTCCTCTTCAGGCGGCGCTCGCATGCAGGAGAGTATCCTCTCTCTGATGCAGATGGCCAAGACCAGTGCGGCTCTTGCCAAGCTGAAGGCCGCTGGAATTCCCTTCATTTCCGTCCTTACGGATCCGACCACTGGCGGGGTCACGGCCAGTTTTGCCATGCTCGGCGATATCAACATGGCCGAGCCCAGGGCCCTGATCGGCTTTGCCGGTCCCCGGGTCATCGAACAGACGATCCGTCAGAAATTGCCGGATGGCTTTCAGCGTTCCGAATACCTTTTGGAGCACGGCATGGTTGACATGATCGTGCGCCGTCAGGAGATGAAAGCACGGCTTTCACAGATTCTACGTATCTTTACCAAGAGCTGACGCGTGCAATACCAGGAGAGCCTGGACTATCTCTACGGTCTCCAGCGGTTCGGCATCAAACTGGGTCTGGATAATATCCGAGGCCTGCTCGATGTCCTTGAACATCCCGAAAGGGCGTTTGGCGTCGTTCACGTTGCAGGCACCAATGGCAAGGGTTCCGTATCGGCCTGTCTGGCGAAAATTCTCCAACAGGCCGGTTATCGTGTCGGCCTCTATACGTCTCCTCATCTGCATTCCTTCACCGAACGCATTCGGGTAAACGGCATTCCCATTGACGAAGAGCGGGTCGGGTCCCTGACCGCTGAGATACGCGAGGCGGCTGACGGAATTCCTGCAACATTCTTCGAATTCACGACAGCGCTGGCCCTGCTGTACTTCAAGCTTCAGGCTGTTGATTTCGCCATTCTGGAAACGGGCATGGGCGGGCGGCTTGATGCCACCAACGCCGTCACCCCTCTGCTAAGCCTGATCACCCCCGTCAGTATGGACCATGTCGAGCATCTGGGGGATACCCTCCCGACCATTGCCGCTGAAAAAGCGGGGATTATCAAGGCGGGCGTGCCGGTCGTTGTCGGTCGGCAGGAGGATGCGGCGCTGCAGGTGATTCTTGCTCAGGCCGACAGACTGGGTGCTCCCGCCTGGGCTGCGGGGCGCGACTACCGGCTGCAGGTGCAAGGAGAGCGTTTTTCTTTGGAAACCGATGCGGTATCCTTGCAGGATCTGGAACCCGGGCTCTCCGGGGCGCACCAGGTGGACAACTTGGGGCAGGCGGTAGCGGGTGCCATCTGGTTAAGGTCGTTGGGTCTGGATATCCCGGATGCGGCCTTATGCGAAGGGGTGCGTCAGGTCCGGTGGCCCGGCCGGCTCGAGTGGTGGGGAGACGAGGGCGTCATTTTGCTGGATGGTGCTCATAACGGTTCCGGAGCCAAGGTCCTGGCCGATTATTTGGCCCCACAAGCTGCCGGAAGGATCCGTTGGGTCGCCGGGGTCAAAGGGGGGCGCAAGGTCTCGGATATCCTGGCTGCGTTGCTTCCATTGGTTTCTGCGGTCTACTGTGCCTCTCCATCCGTGGAAGAAGCCGTTCCCGCGGAGGATCTCGCACGGGCTGTGGCGCAAAGCGGTGTCCCGTCCTCTGCCTATACTTCTCCACACCTCGCGATGGAGGCGGCCCTGAAGGATTGGCAGCCGGGGGAGATCGTTCTGGTTGCAGGATCGCTTTTTCTGGTCGCGGCGATTCGCGATTACTTAATCCAAAGGGAAGGTCGGAAGAGTGTATCTTCTGCGATTTAAATATGTTGTCATCGCACTGACTCTGGCGCTGGCGTTCGAGGGGGCGGCGATTTGCGCTTCGGATGGTTCCGACTTCCTTGGAGAAGGACCTGTACACCTCGAGGCCGATCAGATGCTCTATGATAAGAGCAGCGGTATCTATCACGCTGAAGGAAATGTCCTTCTCCGTCGGGGGGAGATGTCGCTGCTGAGTCACTCCCTGGCCTGGGATACCCAGAGCGGAGAAGTTGTCGCCGAAGGGGATGTGCAGATCGCCGATCCGGCGGGGACCGTTTCCGGAGACAGTGTTGTCTGGGATGTTGATTCGGGGCTGGGGCGGATTGAAGAGGGCAGGGTGTTTCTGCGGGAGAAAAACTTCCATCTCACGGGTGATGCCGTGGAAAAGACGGGTGCGCAGTCTTTTCATGTGGATCGGGGCACCTTTACCACGTGCGACGGTGAGATTCCTTCCTGGAAATTCGGGGCCAGGGATCTGACCGTGACCCTTGGCGGGTTCGCGCGTGGAAAACATGTGATTTTCTACCTGCACGATATTCCCGTGCTCTATATTCCGTATATCCTCTATCCGGTCCAGACAGAGAGGGAGTCCGGGTTTCTTTTGCCGAGCGCAGGATATTCCGACAAGAAGGGCACCCAGCTATCCCTGGCCTATTACCAGGTCATCGCCCCCAACCAGGATGCCACGCTTTATCTCGACTACCTTTCCCGTCTCGGTTTGGGGAAAGGCCTTGAGTATCGATACATCTTCGGGCATGAAAACGAAGGGATCTGGCGCGGCTACCATATCAGCAGTTCTAACGGCTCCGGTGACCGCTACGCCATCGACTGGAACCATTTCGGCTTTCTGCCGGGCAACGTCCGCCTGTCGGCAGATGTCGAATACGTGAGCAGCCGAGACTACTTCGAAGATTTCGGAAATGTTGCCGGTGAATACAACAAGGATCAGACAAAATCCATTGTCTATTTGAGCCGGGCCTGGGGAAAGACCAACGCTACGGCGCAGTTTCAGTATATCCAGGTTGTCGAAAGCAATGACAAAACCGTGCTGCAAAGGTTGCCGGAAATGCGCGTGGATGTCATTCGCCAGCGACTCGGACAAACTCCCTTCTATCTTCAACTCGACACCTCTTCGACTTATTTCTGGCGGTTGGAAGGGCTCAAGGGAGAACGTCTGGAACTGCGACCCGTCGTGGCTGCAGCGTTCAGACCCTGGGGGGCTTTCGATGTGTCGCCGGAGTTCGCTTATCGAGAACGTCTGTACTGGACTTCTGACGGCAACGATAACAAGGGCTTGCCGGAGGTTTCCTTGCGCATGTCGACTCGGCTCAGCCGGGTTTTCTCCCTCGGGGAGGACGATTCGTCGACGCGAATCCGTCACAGCATGGAACCCGAGTGGACCTACTATTACACGCCTTATGAAGATCAGTCGGTCCTTCCGCAATTCGACAACCTTGATCGCATCGAAGGACAAAACCGCATTTCCCTGGCATTGACCAACCGCCTGACAGCCCGTTTGGAGCGAGACGCCGGCCAAAGCGAATACCTGGAGTTTCTCTATTTGAGGCTCTCCGGCGACTACGACATCCATGAGGCCCGTCAGGATAGGGATGCTTCCGATCTGCCATTGCGTCCTTTTTCCCCGTTGCGGGCTGAGTTGATTCTCCGGCCTTCCCGGCATGCTTACCTCGATGTGGATGCCTCATACGACTTCTATCCCGAAAAAAGGGAGCTGACCCGGTTCAATGCGCGAGGCAATATTGCCGACAACCGTGGGAATGCCCTGAGTGTGGAATATCGGAAGGACAGGGAGGACCCCGATCTTGGGGATATTGAATATGTGGCAGGAATTCTCGATACCAGCCTGTTGTCGCCAGTCTATCTGAATTATCAGCATCGCCATGATCTCATCGACAATCGCAGGTTGGAGGACGTGGTAGACCTTGAATATCGCTCTCAGTGCTGGAGTTTGTTTCTTACTTATCGTGATCGTCCCGACGATTCGCAAATCATGATTTCTTTCTCCATGTCTGGATTGGGGCGTTTTGGCGGTTTCAGCCGAAGTCTCACCCAGACCAACTGAGACGACCTCGAGTTCCTCTCCACACACTTCGTTAAGCCGGCTATGCCGGCTTTTTTTGTAAAAGATTTTCCGATTATTTGACAATGTATTTTAATATGCTAATTAAAATATGCCAATCTTTGAAGATTGGCTGGATATCGGGTCGCTGAGGATTCCAATGAAATACCGGGACGGAAAGGAGGGGAACGAGGAGGGGGCTGTCCGGTATCCATAACCCGAATCATAAAAGGAGAAAAAAATGCGGAAGGTTCTTTGTGTTTGTGTTATGGTGATGAGCATGTTGGCTGTTGCTCCCATGAGTTTCAGCAGTACAGACAGTACAGGAAAAGGTTCTGTTGCTGCAGAGATGCAGACCGCAGTGAATATCAACCGTGCCTCGGTGGATGAACTGCAGAGAATTCCGGAAGTTGGCAAAACCACGGCTGAAAGGATCGTCGCCTACCGGGAAGAACAGGGCCCTTTCAAGGATCCGCAAGATCTGGTGAAGATCAAAGGGATAGGCTCGAAAAAGTTTGAAAAAATGAAAGCCTATGTTGTCGTTGAGTAGTTAAAGCAACACCGATGTCTCTGCCCTTGGGCCAGGGGCATCGGTGTTTTTTATGGCGATTTTGCCGGCACCTGGTGTACATGTCATCAAACGAACCGGAAAAAAAGACTTCATCCCCCTGGCGGCTTCCTCTGTGGTTCGTCTTGTTGCTGCTCTGTCTGCTCGGAGTGGCGGTGTTTGGCGACAAGGGGGTGTTGAGAGCCTTGCAGGCACGGTCGCAACGGGATGCTCTGCTTGAGGATATCCGCCGACTTGAAGCGGAAAATACCACTCTTCGACATGAAATCGAATCTCTGCGCTCAGACCGCCGGTATATTGAAGGCATTGCCCGTAAGGATCTCGGGATGGTGAAGGATGACGAACTCGTCTATCAGTTCCCGCAGGAGAAGCCCAAAAAAGAAGCCACGCCCCCTGCTCCCCAAATGCCACCGGAAGAATAATCCTGCCTGAGAAAACTCCGTCCCCGTAATCTCAATGGTGGGCATTTGTCTCCTGCTCGCCTTTCTTGACAGCCGCCCGTCCAAAGGGATAACATATCGCACTTTTCCTTGTTGCGTGTCGGAGGTTTTACCATGTCCAGAGACGTACAGAAGATCTGCCCGTTCTGTGCCTGGCGGCAGAATTGCGCCAAGCGGTTTTCCATGGGTAGCGATGTGACTTTGCACTGCCCCGATTTTACCGAGGATGTGCAGTTGAAAAAGAACGCTGCCGCAAACAGCGAAGATACAGCCGAAGGGCAAGAAAGAGACTAGCCGGTTATGAGAGATCGCTTAAAAGGCCACATCAAAGAGGCTCTGGCAAACTGTTATGCCAAGGGCATGCTGAACTCCGGAACGTTTCCCGAGTTCACCATTGAAGTCCCCGCCCATGCCGAACATGGAGACTTTGCCACCAATATCGCCATGATGCTCGCGCGGCCGGAAAAGAAGGCACCGCGCCAGATTGCCGAAATCC
The DNA here is from genome assembly GCA_003250235.1 of Desulfuromonadaceae bacterium. Taxonomy (GTDB): domain Bacteria; phylum Desulfobacterota; class Desulfuromonadia; order Desulfuromonadales; family SZUA-540; genus SZUA-540. The sequence continues at coordinate 14,030 of QKGY01000443.1, read as the reverse complement.
TTATTGCCGCTCTGGGCGAGGGCTCCGGGTTGTGGCGTCAGGTTGAAGTGGCCGGTCCCGGTTTTATCAATTTTTTTCTGACCAATCGTTGCTGGTACGGCGTTCTTGACGATATCGTCCGCAGTGGCGCGCGTTATGGCGAGAGCCGCGTGGGGGCGGGCAAAAAAATCCAGGTTGAATTCGTCAGTGCCAATCCCACCGGTCCCTTGCACATCGGGCACGGCCGCGGGGCGGCTACCGGTGATGCCGTAGCGTCCCTTCTGAAGGCCGCCGGGTACGATGTGCAGCGCGAGTACTATATCAATGATGCGGGGAACCAGATGAACACCCTGGGGAAATCCCTGTATCTGCGCTATCTGGAATTGCTCGGGAAGACGATCGACTTTCCCCAGGACTGTTATCAGGGCGATTATATCCGCGAGATGGCTGCCGAAGTCATCGAGGCGCAGGGAGACTCCTATTCGAAGGTGCCTGAAGACGAAGGGATTCGTTACTTCGCCGATTATGGGGGCAAAAAGATTCTTGCCGGGATCGATGAGGACCTGCAGGCATTCGGCGTCCATTTTGACAACTGGTACAGCGAGCAGGGACTCTACGACCGTGGCCAGGTGGACCAGGGGGTCGCCCTTCTCAAGGAAAAGGGCTATGCCTTTGAAAAGGAGGGAGCCATCTGGTTTCGCACCACCGATTTCGGTGATGACAAGGATCGGGTCATGGTCCGCTCCAACGGGGCAACAACGTATTTTGCCTCGGACGTGGCCTATCATAAGGAAAAATTCGAGCGGGGGTTCGATCAGGTCATCGATGTGTGGGGCGCCGATCACCACGGGTATATTCCAAGGATGAAGGCGATTGTTCAGGCTCTTGGCAGAAACCCGGAAGATCTCCAGGTCCTTCTGGTTCAGCTGGTCAATCTCCTGCGCGGCGGGCAGCAGGTCGCCATGAGTACCCGTTCCGGAGAGTTTGTGACCCTGCGCGAGGTGGTGGATGAGGTTGGCAGAGATGCCTGCCGCTATTTTTTCCTGATGCGACGTTCCGACAGTCAGCTCGATTTCGATCTGGAGCTGGCCAAACAGCAGAGTACCGAAAATCCGGTGTACTATGTTCAGTATGCCCATGCGCGGGTTTGCAGCATCAATCGCAATGCGGAAACCCAGGGGATTAAGGTGCCTGCTCTGGGTGAGGTGGATTTCGATCGTCTGACCCTTGACGAAGAGCTGGCTCTGGCCAAACTCCTGGCACGCTATCCTGAGGTTGTCGAAGGGGCTGCACGGCATTTTGAGCCGCATCGGATTACGTTCTTCCTGCAGGATTTGGCCTCTCAGTTTCACAGTTACTACAACCGGCAGCGTATCCTGAGTGAGGATGTGGAAACCAGCCGGGCTCGCCTCTATCTGGTGAACAGTGTCCGGGTTGTCTTTGCCAACGCCCTGAATCTTCTCGGCGTGTCGGCACCCGAACAGATGTGACAGGGAGACAGTGATGCGTCAGGTAGCTTCTCGTTCGCAACGTCGCATGGAGAAGAAACAGGCTCTTATCCTTTTGGTTCTCATGCTGGCGGTTTCTTTGGCCAGTTTTACCCTTGGGGTCATGGTAGGACGGGGGGGCGCGAAGGCGCCGGAAGAGGCGGCGGTTGCCGAAACTCCCGTAAGAATCCCCGTGGTTAAAGGGGACGATCCTGCTGAAGCTCCGGCCCCGACGCCGGAGTCCCGCGAGGATGATGTCGCCAAGGCACTGACCTTTTATGACGCGCTGCCCAAGGGAGAGCAACCCCCCTTGGGCAGCGGCATCAACCTGCCCCCCCCCGAAAAACAAAAGGACCTGGGCAACGAAACGAAGGAGGAGAAGCAGAGGCCGGAACCGAAACCCGAGCCTGTCGTGACGACCGCTTCAAAAACTCCTGCCGCGATGCCGGAAGCGCTTCCGAGAAAGGCTCAAGCCGGAGCCTTTCTCGTGCAGGTGGCCTCTTTCCGTTCGCAAGAGGAGGCGGCTCGCCTGCGAGATCGTTTGGCGGCAGCCGGCTACAGCGCTTTTGTCGAAAAGGCCGATCTCGGCACCAAGGGGGTTTGGCATCGTGTTCTTTTGGGACCTTTTGCCGGTGAGGCATCTGCCGAGCAGGTTGTTTCCCGCCTGAAGAAAGAGGAAAAACTCTCCGCCATGGTGCGGAAACGCTGAGTTTTGTTGGAAACGGCTTTCCGCTCCTTGTTGTGAAAAAAAGTCTTGACTTTGAAACCGGTTCTGGATAAATTGCGTTCTCTCTGGCGCGGGGTGGAGCAGTCTGGTAGCTCGTCGGGCTCATAACCCGAAGGTCGGAGGTTCAAATCCTTCCCCCGCAACCAAAGCACATATCTCCCGAAGCTGGGAGTGATCATAGGTGAAAGTTTGGCGGTGTAGCTCAGTTGGTTAGAGCATGCGGCTCATATCCGCAGTGTCCGGAGTTCGAATCTCTGCACCGCCACCATCAAGAAGAAAACCCTCCCCGGCTGCCGGGGAGGGTTTTCTGTTTTGAGCCGTTTTGAGGGGCTATGCTTTTCGGGATTGAAAAAATTCTGCGCTCTCAATGTCGGGTTGCTTCCGGATCCCGGCTGTTGGTGGCCGTGTCCGGGGGGGCTGATTCCGTCGCTTTGTTGAGTCTTTTACGCAAAGTCGCTCTCGGTTATCCCTTGGAGCTCTTCGTGGCTCACCTCGACCATGGGATGCGTCCGGAGAGCGAACAGGACGCTGCTTTCGTGCGACGATTATGCGAGCAATGGGACGTCCCGTTTTATGGCTCACAGTGCAACGTCCCTGCTCTGGCACAGGAAAAACATCTTGGGCTTGAAGAGGCCGCCCGGGAAGCTCGGAAAGATTTTTTGGAAAAAACCGCTTCCGAAACCGCTTGTGAGGTCATTGCCCTGGGGCATCACCGGGACGATCAGGCGGAAACTGTACTGCACCGGCTCTTGCGCGGAACGGCCCTGCCGGGGCTGGCGGCCATGCAGTTTCGCTCAGGAATGTACATCCGGCCATTACTTTACTTTGACAGGGCAGAGATCCGCGAGTATGTCGCCGCGCAAGGCTTGATGTTTGTCGAGGATGCGAGCAATGCCGACCGCCGTTTCACCCGGAATCGCATTCGTCATGAACTGCTCCCCGTGCTGCAAACATTCAATCCGCGGGTTGCCGATCACCTGGTGCGCTTGGCCGGGCGTATCGGCGAGGAAGAGGATTACTGGCAACAGGAAACAGAGAAGGCTTTTCAACAGAGTGGTACCTTGGTTTCCGGCAGGATCCGCTTTGACCGAAGGAAGTTGCTGGAATTGCATCCCGCGTTACGAATGAGGGTCCTTCGTCGGGGGCTTGCCCTTCTGCTCGGTACGGTGCAGGGGATTTCGGCAAGAAACCTTCAGGATATCGAGGATCAGGTTCTGAGCTCGAATCCTCAAACCGATATCGCCGGCCCGCAGGGGTGGAGTTGCCGACGCTATGAGACTCTTTGGCTGGGTCGAGAACCTCTGTGTGCCGACCGTCTTCCGGAATTTTTCATTGGCGGGCCCGGCGTATATCCGCTGTCGACAATGGGCGTGTTGCGGGTATCTTTAGAGAACGCACCTCGTGGAGAGGGACAAGGGGCCGTCGAGTTTGATGCTTCCCGAGTTCCGTTTCCCCTGAAAGTGCGGTCCTGGGTTGCCGGTGACCGATTCCGGCCCAGCGGCATGTCAGGACATAAAAAACTCAAAGACTATTTTGTGGATAAAAAGATCCCGCGGGAAATCCGATCGCGCATTCCGATTGTCGAGGCCTCTGAAATTCTCTGGCTGGTTGGGTTGCGACGGTGTGAGGGCTTCAGGCCGGTCTCAGGGTGTTGCGTCTGGTTTTCGAGGGGGAAGAATGTCTGACAAACGGCTTGTGAATTCAGCGGGTTTATGATAATTTTTTCAAATTTACAGAGGTCTTTTTCGTCCTCTTTGTGAGGATCTAAATAAGCAGACTTAGGGGGTAAAGTGAATCAATTCTATAAAAATATCGCGCTCTGGCTGGTGATCTCCCTGGTGATGATCCTGTTGTTCAATATGATGACGCAGAAGGACAGGGAACAGAAAGCGATCACCTATACGGCGTTCCTGTCGGCTGTCGAGGAAGGAAAGGTCCAGGAAATTACCGTTCAGGGTGCCAATATTGAGGGAAAATACAAGGACAATACCCTGTTTAAAACCTTTGCGCCCAATGATCCGCAACTGATTACCGAGCTTCGAAACAAGGGGGTGGTTATTCAGGCCAAGCCGGAAGGGGATCGCAGCTTCTGGTTTACGCTGCTGGTGTCCTGGGGACCCATCCTTCTGTTGATCGGGGTCTGGATCTTCTTCATGAGGCAGATGCAGTCCGGGGGTGGTAAGGCGATGAGTTTCGGCAAGAGCCGCGCCAAGCTCCTCTCGGAAACCCAGGCCGTCGTCACGTTCAACGATGTCGCTGGCATCGACGAGGCCAAGGACGAGCTTGAGGAAATCGTCTCATATCTCAAGGACCCCAAAAAGTTCTCGCGCCTGGGGGGACGGATTCCCAAGGGCGTCCTGCTGGTGGGATCTCCCGGAACCGGTAAAACCCTTCTGGCTCGTGCCATTGCCGGAGAAGCTGGGGTTCCTTTCTTCTCTATATCGGGTTCTGACTTTGTCGAAATGTTTGTCGGCGTCGGCGCCAGCCGTGTTCGTGACCTGTTTGTTCAGGGTAAGAAAAACGCCCCCTGTATTATCTTCATCGACGAGATCGATGCGGTTGGCCGCCATCGCGGCGCCGGCCTGGGTGGTGGACACGATGAGCGTGAACAGACCCTGAATCAGCTGCTGGTTGAAATGGACGGTTTTGAGTCTAACGAAGGGGTCATTCTGATTGCGGCCACCAACCGTCCCGATGTTCTGGACCCCGCTCTTCTGCGCCCTGGTCGTTTTGACCGTCAGGTGGTTGTCCCCAGGCCGGATGTCAAGGGACGCACCAAGATCCTGCAGGTTCATGCCCGGAAGGTGCCTCTAAGCAAGGATGTCGATCTGGAGGTCGTGGCCAAGGGAACTCCCGGCTTCTCGGGGGCCGACCTGGCCAACCTGGTCAATGAGGCAGCCCTGCTTGCGGCAAGGGCTGACAAAAACGAAGTCACTATGGAAGACGTGGAGGCGGCCAAAGACAAGGTACTCATGGGTGCCGAGCGTCGTTCGATGGTTATCACCGAGGAGGAGAAGAAGGTTACGGCATATCATGAGGCCGGCCATGCCCTGGTCGCCTTGTTTATTCCAGGCGCCGATCCTGTTCACAAGGTCTCGATCATCCCGCGTGGCCGCGCCATGGGGGTGACCATGTATCTGCCGGAAGTTGAAAAATACAACGAAACGCGCGAGGGGCTCTATACCCGGATCTGCACTCTCCTGGGTGGTCGGGTTGCCGAAGAAATCACATTTGCCAGCATCACCAGCGGCGCCAGTAATGACATCGAACGTGCCACTGCGATTGCCCGAAAAATGGTATGCGAATGGGGCATGAGTGACAAGCTCGGCCCCCTGGCCTTTGGGGAGAAAGAGGGAGAGGTTTTCCTTGGCCGCGATATGGGGCATGTCAAGAACTACAGCGAAGCAACGGCCATCGAGATCGACAACGAGATCCGCCGAATTGTTAAGGAGAACTACGAACGCACCCGTGAAATCTTGAAGACCAATCACGAGGCCCTGATCAAGGTGGCCGAAGCCCTTCTGGAAAGAGAGAATCTCGATGGGTCGGAAATCCGCGAGATGGTTTTTGGCAGCGACTCCCCCTCTTCGACGGGAGGAGGTACCGTGGCTCCCTCTGCCGGGTCTTGTGTGGAGAGTATCTCTGAGCCGGGAGTGTGATGGCGTTTTTACCTCGGATGGTGCTGGTCGCGGATGAGTCGCAGGCCCGGCAGGAGATCCGTCTCATCGGGGCTGATCCTGTCGGTGTTGACAAAATGGCAGGGAAAATGGTCCCTGCCATGGTCAAGCTTAATGGCATCGCCTGTCGGTGTGCGAATATTCTCAAACAGGAAATGCTTGCTATCGGTGGCGATGCCGCCGTGGCCCGGGGCAGCGTGGCCTGCTCCGTAGAACAAACCGACACCCTTCTCATCGGTTCTCGAAAACAGCTTTTTCGATTGAGCCGCAGATTACGCGGTCAGCCCTTTGGCCTGGAAGCGCTTGGCCGGGAGCTTGAAGAGCTACTCGATGCGGTGGAGCATCCTCCCCGTGTTCTGAATGGGCGCTCCTGCAGTCTGGATCTGAGCCGCCCGGTCATTATGGGCGTTCTCAATGTCACCCCGGATTCCTTTTCCGACGGCGGCCGCTACCTGTGTCAGGAGGCGGCCTTGCGCCATGCCGGCGAACTGGTCGCTCAGGGCGCTGATCTGATCGATGTCGGCGGGGAAAGCACCCGTCCCGGATCGGCTTCTGTGGACGCGCAGATGGAAATGGACCGGGTTGTTCCGGTTGTCGAAGCGCTGAAGCGGGAATGGGGCGTTCCGGTATCGGTGGATACCACCAAAGGTTCCGTCGCAAAAGCCTCTCTGGCTGCTGGGGCCGATTTTATCAATGACATAAGCGGGATGCGGTTTGATCCCGATATGGGGCGTATCATCGCCGAGCAGGGGGGAGGCGTTTTCCTCATGCACACGCGGGGGCGCCCCGATGCCATGCAGAAAGACACCCGTTATGAAGACCTGATGGGTGAAATCATTTCTTATCTGCATGATTGTGTTGAGCAAGCGCTTTCCGCCGGTATCCCCCGGGATAGAATCTCTGTCGATCCCGGTGTCGGTTTCGGCAAAGATGTGGATGGAAACCTTGAAATATTGAGACGCCTCGGGGAGCTGCAAACCCTGGGGCTACCCATTCTTTTGGGGACGTCGCGAAAGAACTTCATCGGAAAGATTCTCGATCAGCCGGACCCGGAACAGCGCTTGCTGGGTACGATGGCTACGGTTTCTTTGGGGGTAGCCCAGGGGGCGGCCCTTTTCCGGGTTCACGACGTGGGGGCGGCCCGGCAGACGGCCCGGATGGCGTGGGCCATCCGCGGGTCGAGGGGATACGTGAAAGACTGATTTTCAACAGGGCCGGAATTATGGGCGGGATGCTGGAAGGGCTGAAAAATTTCAGGTGGCTGCTGGATCTGCTGGATATCCTCCTGGTCGCCTATATCATCTATCGCATCATCCTGCTGATAAAGGGGACCCGTGCCGTCCAGATGCTGCTCGGCCTGGCGGTTATTCTCATCGTCTATGTGGCCTCGCAGGTAGGCGGTCTCTATACTCTGCACTGGTTGCTCGACAACTTTCTGTCATCCATCATTCTCGTCATCGTTGTTATTTTCCAGAACGATATCCGCAGAGCGCTGATTCACGTCGGCCGCAATCCGTTCTTTGCCGATCTCTCCTATAAAGAGGAGACCGAGGTCATGGAGGAGTTGGTCAAGGCCGCTCTGAACATGGCCAATAAACGTATCGGAGCCCTGATTGTCATTGAGCGCGAGACCGGCCTGAAGGATTTTCTGGAGGTTGGTGTAGATATTGATGCCAAAGTATCCAGTGACCTCATCACCTCCATTTTCCTGCCGTATTCTCCTATTCATGACGGCGCCCTGGTCATTCAGCAGGGTCGCCTGAAGCGGGCCGGATGCTTTCTGCCTCTTTCCCAGAATCCCGACATCAGCAAAACCCTTGGAACCCGTCACCGTGCGGCCATCGGCCTGACGGAACTGGTTGATGCCGTGGCGATTGTGGTTTCTGAGGAAACCGGTAAAATTTCGGTGGTCGTGGGGGGGCGTATCACCCGGGACCTGGACTCGACATCCCTGAAGCGGGTTCTCAAGCGTCTTTTGGAACCGCGTGTGGGCAAGAAAAAGAATTGACGAGACGATGTTTGCCAAGATGACTGAAAACTGGCTGCTCAAACTCCTCTCCCTCACCTTTGCGCTGGTGTTGTGGTTTTTTGTCATGGGGGAACAGAAGCTGGAACTGGGTTATGCCGTTCCCCTGGAACTCAAGAACACTCCGCCGGGGCTGATGGTGGCCAATGACGTTCCCAGCCTGGTGGACGTGCGTATCAGCGGTCCGCGGACCCTCCTGATGAACCTGCGGCCGAGCGATATCAGTATTTCTGTGGACCTCAAAGATCTTCAGCCGGGGTTGACCTCTTTCAAAAGGCTGGATGAACGGCTCAATATTCCCAGCGCACTCAAGGTGACACGGTTGTCCCCTTCTTTCGTTGATGTCAAGCTGGAGCGGATCAAGGACAAGGAGATCCCGGTCCAGCCCATCGTGACGGGAACACCGGCGGAGGGTTTTCGCCTGCAGGATATCAAGACCACGCCGGATAAGGTGGAGGTCGAAGGGGCTGAAAGCGAACTCAAGGATGTTGTCGATGTGCCGACCGAGCCGATTGATCTCGACGGCGTCAAGGAGAGTTTTACCTTGATGGTTCCCATCAATTACCGGGGGAAATATACCAGCCTCAAAGAGCAGAAGGCGGTTGAAGTGCTCGTGACCGTAGTCCCCGAGCCCGTTCCCGAGAAGGAGAAAAACAGGAAAGGAACCCATGAGTAAGAAACTGTTCGGAACCGACGGGGTCCGGGGCGTAGCCAATATCTATCCCATGACCACCGAGATGGCGCTCCAGCTCGGCAGAGCAGCCGCCTATATTTTCAAAAAAGACAACCGCCGTCATCGTATCGTGATCGGCAAGGACACGCGCCTTTCCGGGTATATGATTGAAAATGCCCTGGCTGCGGGGATCTGTTCCATGGGGGTGGACGTATTGCTGGTCGGGCCCCTGCCGACCCCCGGTATCGCTTTTATTACCAGCTCCATGCGCGCCGACGCCGGGGTGGTGATTTCCGCGTCCCACAACCCGTACCAGGACAACGGCATCAAGTTCTTTTCCCGCGACGGATTCAAACTGCCCGACGAGATGGAGCTTAAAATCGAGGACTTGATCTTTACCAAAAAGATCGATTCCCTGCGTCCGACGGCTGCCGAGGTGGGAAAAGCCTTTCGCATCGATGACGCCCAAGGGCGATATATTGTTTTCCTGAAGAACTCCTTTCCCGGCGATCTCGATCTCGTAGGTCTGAAAATCGTGCTGGATTGTGCCAATGGGGCCGCTTACCGGGTCGCTCCTGCTGTGCTGGAAGAGCTGGGGGCCGAGGTCATCTCCATCGGCGTATCGCCCAACGGCACCAATATCAACGCAGGGTGCGGTTCTCTGCACCCCGAGGTGCTCTCGGAGAAAGTTAAGGAACATCGCGCTCATCTCGGCATTGCTCTGGACGGAGATGCTGATCGGGTGATCTTTGTCGACGAGTTCGGCAATGAGGTCGATGGCGATCACATCATGGCCATCTGCGCCACCCATCTGATTTCCAAGGGGCGATTGGCCCACAATACCCTGGTCGCCACGGTGATGAGCAACATGGGACTGGATATCGCTCTGCGCAAGGCTGGCGGGACCGTTGTCAAAACGGCGGTGGGGGATCGCTATGTGGTGGAGGAAATGCTCCAGCATGGCTACAACCTGGGCGGGGAACAGTCCGGTCATATGATCTTTCTCGACCACAACACTACCGGTGACGGCATGATTTCGGCTTTGCAGGTTCTGGCCATCATGCAGCGCACGGGCCGAAGTCTTGCTGAATTGGCCGAGGTCATGATCGCTCTTCCCCAGGTTCTGCTTAATGTGCGGGTAGCCGAAAAGAAAGCGATCGAAGAGATTGCCGAAGTTCAACAGACCATCACGGCGATCGAGAAAAAGCTGGGCGATTCTGGCCGGGTTCTGATCCGGTACAGCGGGACGGAGCCATTGTTGCGCATCATGCTCGAAGGACAGGATAAATACGAGATTACATCCTTTGCTCAGGAGATCGCTGCCGTGATCGAAAAATATCTGGGGCAAGCCAAGGAAGGGGCAGCATTGTGAGCAAGCTCGGAGTCAATGTCGATCATGTAGCCACCGTTCGTCAGGCCAGGGGGACAGCCGAGCCGGACCCCGTGACGGCCGCCGCGCTGGCCGAACTTGCCGGCGCCGAAGGCATCACCGTCCATCTGCGCGAAGACCGTCGTCACATTCAGGACCGGGACGTGGCATTGCTGCGGCAGACCGTGAAAACCCGGCTCAATCTGGAGATGGCGGCGACCGATGAAATGGTGGGGATCGCGCTCAAGATTGTTCCCGACTGCGTGACTCTGGTCCCGGAAAAGCGCGAAGAACTGACTACCGAAGGGGGGCTGGATGTCTTCATGAACCGGCACCTGATCAAGAAGCAGACGGACCTGCTTCGTCAGGGGGGGATCGTCGTCAGCCTGTTTGTCGATCCGGATCTGGAGCAAATCAAGGCGGCACATCGTGTCGGCGCCCATTTTATAGAAATTCATACCGGGGCCTATTGCGAAGCCCGTTTGCCGGAGCAGAAGCAGGATGAACTGAAGAAGATCGATCAGGCTATCCGCGCGGCACGCAAGCTGGGGCTTGGCGTCAATGCCGGCCATGGTCTCAACTATCAGAATATTCGCAACGTGGTCGCGTTGGGAGGCATCGAGGAGTACAATATAGGACACAGCATCATTTCTCGGGCGGTTCTGGTCGGGATGGATCAGGCCGTGCGTGAAATGGTAGCCCTGGTCAAGGGGGGCTGACTGGGTGAGTGTTGCCGGTGTGGGTACGGATTTAGCCCGCGTCGAGAGGTTTCGGAAATTTCTTTGTGATGAGAAATCCGGAATCCTCGCGCGTATTTTTACCGCTGAGGAAAGGCGGTATTCTCTGGCAAAAAAAGATCCCTCCCCTCATCTTGCCGCCCGTTTTGCCGCCAAAGAGGCCTTTCTCAAGGCGCTGGGACTAGGGCTTCGCGAAGGCATTCACTGGCAGGACATGTCCGTGGTCCACGATGCCCTGGGAAAACCCTCCCTTGAGCTGTCGGGGCGCGCCGCTGAAATTTTTAGAGACCGGGGGCTCCGGACTCTGCATCTTTCCTACAGCCATGACGGCGATTATGCCGTGGCGACGGTTATCGTGGAGGGATGATGAAGCTTTATACCGCAGAGCAGATGCGGGACCTCGATCGACAAGCCATAGACATCCTTGGCATTCCCGGGGTTGCTCTTATGGAAAATGCAGGTCGAGGGGCTGCTGATCTCCTCCGTGAGCGTTTTGAACCCTTACGGCCGGGGCCTGTCCTGGTTTTGGCCGGCAAGGGAAACAACGGTGGTGACGGTTACGTGATGGCTCGTCACCTCGCCAACCACGCCTGGAATGTTGTAACCGTTGTGCTGGCTGACCGGGAGGCAGTTTCCGGGGATGCGGCCATCAATTTGGAGGTGCTCGTTCGTTCAGGAGGGCAGATCCATTTCTGCCCGGATGCGACGTCCCTCTCCGACACCCTTGCTACCCAGAAACCCCGTCTCCTTGTCGATGCCCTGTTCGGAACCGGTCTGTCATCCCAGGTTGCTGGCCATTATGCCCAGGCTATTGACTGGGTCAATGAAAGCGGACTTCCCGTATTTTCCGTGGATATCCCCTCCGGGGTGGATGCCACGACCGGCAAGATGCTGGGGCGGGCCGTGAAGGCCCAGGTGACGGCAACCTTTGCCGGTGCCAAACTGGGACAGGTTCTTTATCCCGCCTGTGACCACGTGGGAGAACTGCTGGTCTTGGATATCGGTATTCCGGAGGCTGTTGTCCCTAAAGATACCGGAGCTGTTCTGGCCGAAGCGGCAGAGGTCGTTTCCCTGTTTCCCGCCCGCCCCTCGACAGGTCACAAGGGGACATTCGGGCACCTTCTGATCGTAGCGGGCTCCTCCGGGAAGTCAGGCGCAGCCGCCATGGCGGCTGAAGGGGGATTGCGGGCAGGTTCCGGGCTTGTTACGGTCGGTTGCCCGACGAGTGTTCACAGCGTTCTGGAGACCAAGCTGACCGAGGCGATGACGGCAGCCCTCCCCGAAATGGACGGGGCGCTCAGTCTTCAGGCCATGGAAGACCTCGAGCGTCTTTTGGAGCAAAAGCAGGCCCTGGCCATCGGCCCGGGGCTTGGGCTTGGCGAGGAAGTCTCGGCTTTGGTTCGGCGGGTGGTTCGTAGCTGTTCCGTTTCTGTCGTTGTGGATGCCGATGGCCTCAACGCCCTGGCTGGAAATCTGGAAGTGCTTCTGGATCGTCCCCGGGGGACAGCTGTTCTGACCCCTCACCCCGGCGAGATGGCCCGACTCCTAGGTACGTCGGTGAAGGCCATCGAAGAGGACCGTATAGGCGTTGCGCGGGACTTTGCCCTTCGCTACGGGGTCGTTCTGCTTCTCAAGGGGGCTCGCACCCTGGTTGCTACCCCCGAGGGGCGTTTGTTTGTAAACAGTTCCGGAAACCCCGGCCTGGCTTCGGGAGGCATGGGGGACGTACTCACCGGCCTCATTGGCGGCCTACTCGCCCAAGGGCTTAATCCAGCTGATGCGGCTGTTCTTGGGGCGTACTGGCACGGACGCGCTGCGGATGATCTTTGCGCCGGCCAGGGCAATGCCGGGATGATTGCCACGGATGTGCTGCGGCAGCTGCCGTTGTCGCGTCATAACCTGATCTTGTCAAGGAGAAACCATGCTATACGCTAAGGATATCATGACCCGTAATGTCCACAGTGTGACCCCTACAACCACCGTGGATGAACTGGCGCGTATGTTCGTCGAGACGGGTGTCAACGCCATGCCGGTGGTGGACGACCAGGGGACTCTTCTGGGGGTGGTTACTCAGACGGACCTCGTCGAGCAGGATCGTCCCCTGCATATTCCAACGGTTATTTCCATCTTCGACTGGGTCCTCTATCTGGAGAGTGAAAAGGATTTCCGTAAAGAAGTCGAACGGATTACCGCCCGCAGTGTCGGGGAGATTTATAATGCCGACGCACCGACCTGTACTCCCGAGACGACAGTCCCCGAGGTTGCCGCCCTTATGACGGAAAAAAAGGCGCACCTCATCCCTGTTGTTCAAGAGAACAAGCTGGTGGGTGTCGTGGCCAGGCTTGATGTGATCCGGAGCATGGGGAACTGACCGTTGCGACGTTGGTTCGTTACAACCGTTTCTGCCGAGCAGACCCGGTCTTTGGGCACCCTTCTGGGGGAATCGGTTTTTGCGCCGACCGTTCTTCTGCTGTCAGGGGATCTGGGCGCCGGCAAGACCTGTTTCACGCAAGGGGTGGCACGAGGTCTTGGTGTCCCAGCTGAAGAGCCTATCAGCAGCCCCACGTACACGCTCATGAATCAGTATCAGGGGCGGATGACGCTTTACCATTTCGATCTTTATCGCCTGGCGCATTCCGACGATCTGATCGATATCGATTTCGAGGAGACCCTCACTTATGGAGGGATGGTAATCGTCGAATGGGCCGACCGCTTTTCTGATTATCCCCTGGAAGGGCTTGAGGTCCTGATCCAATACGTGGGTGACGACATCCGTCAGTTGGATTTCACGGCGACCACTCCGGAAGACGAGGTTTTATTGGCGAATCTGGAAAGTAAATGGCAGGCTTTCCGGGAACAGGTCGCTTGAGCTCGGGATAAGGATTTTTCCAGCTCCCGTGGAAAAGGCAAGGGCCTTGTCCCACGGGCCAAAAAGACCTGCGAGAAATTCTGTTTCACACCCGGAGAATCGTGGAAAAATGTTTTGACCGGGATAGAATTTCTTGCTATGAAGAGAATCTCTTTACAGGCCGGAGGCCTTATCGGCTTTTATGAAGCATGATGGCACCCGCCTTTTTTCCTGAAGGTAAATTTTGCAAGCGGATAGAACGCTTTTTGAAATGAATCGCCAGGAAGTCGCGCTGTCTATTTGAGATACGCAGACCCGGAATCGCTTTCCGGTTTTCGCAGTCAACCTATTCAAGCGGCCACTGTGGCCGCTTTTTAAAAAGGAGGACAGGATCCTATGGCCCTCGTAGTACAGAAGTACGGTGGGACCTCGGTTGGAACCATCGAGAGAATTCGAAATGTGGCTCGCCGTGTGGCAAAAACGTATGACGACGGAAATGATGTTGTT
>QKGY01000420.1 GCA_003250235.1 Desulfuromonadaceae bacterium | reverse complement strand
GGAGGGAACCGGCAAGGTCAGGGTTGAGGATGCCGAGCAGCTGGGACTGGTCGGCATGGCGGCCCGCGCCTGCGGGCTGGTGATCGACACCCGTCTGCACCATCCCTGCGGCGCCTACAGGCAGAGCTTCGACCATGTGGTGATCGAAGAGGGGGGCGATGTCTTCGCCCGGGCCAATATCCGGAGGCGGGAGATTTACGATTCCATTGCTCTGGTGCGCCTGTTTCTTAAAAACCTGCCGGAAGGGGAGGTGCGGGAAACGCTGTCCCCTCTGGCGCCCGAGAGCCTGTGCGTCTGCCTGGCCGAGGGGTGGCGCGGGGAGATCGTTCATGTGGGCCTGACCGATGCCGAGGGGCGGTTCTGCCGCTACAAGGTGGTCGATCCGTCCTTCCGCAACTGGAGCGGTCTTTCCATGGCGCTGCGCGAAGAGCAGATCTCCGACTTTCCGCTCTGCAACAAGAGCTTCAATCTGTCCTATTGCGGATACGACCTTTAGACGGACAGGGGGAAATACCTATGTTCAAGATTATCGCCGAACGCCTCAGACAGGGACATCGTACGGGCAGGTTTCCCCGGCAGGAGCCGATCCTGCCGGAGCGTTTCAGGGGGGTGCCCAAGCTGGAACCGGGGCGGTGTCCGGCCGGCTGCGACGAGTGCCTCTCGCGCTGTCCGCATGGGGCCCTGAAGCGCGACGAGGGGGGGCTGAAACTCGATCTGGGGCTCTGTCTGTTTTGCGCGGAATGTGTCTGCCCCCATGGAGCGGTTACCTTCAGCCGCGACTATCGTCTGGCTTCGCGCAGTCGCGACGGCCTTATTCTGGATGCCGAGGGGTTTCGTCTGGCCGAGGCCCTCGATGCCCGGATGCAGAAGCTCTTCGGCCGCTCCCTGAAGCTCCGGCAGGTCTCTGCCGGAGGGTGCAATGCCTGCGAAGCCGACCTCAACGTGCTCGGCACCCTGGTCTTTGACCTGGGCCGCTTCGGCATTCAGTTCGTGGCCTCGCCGCGTCATGCCGATGGCCTTCTGGTTACGGGGCCCGTCACGGAAAACATGAAGAGCGCTCTGCTCGACACCTATGCCGCCGTCCCCGAACCCAAGCTGGTCATCGCCTCGGGCGCCTGCGCCATCGGCGGAGGCCCGTTCCGGGGAAGCCCGGAGACGAACGACGGCATTGGCGATCTGCTGCCGGTGGACCTTTATATCCCTGGCTGCCCGCCGCACCCTTACACGGCGCTGGATGGCCTGATCCGCCTGCTTGGGCGTCTGGAGGGGTAGATTTTTAATTCAAAGATAAAAAGCGGAGCTGTCAGGCCCCGCTTTTTTGATTGCCATGTGGGATCAGAGATCCAGTTCCTCCTGCATGCGCAGGGTGAAATTCTTGGCCCGCCCCGCCGGGGCGATAATGCCGTAGGCCATGGCCTCCTTGAGTTCGGCCTGCGTGGCTCCAGCCTCCTTCGCGACCGCGAAGTGCTTTTTGAGTCAGTCGGGGCAGCCGACGGCGATGGCGCAGGCCACGCGGATTAATTCGCGGCTCTTGACGTCAAGAACCTCCTCGTATTCGAAGTCGAAGATTTTCTTCCTGGTTTTCATGGCCGTCTCCTTGTTAAGTGTTTTCAAATGGTTATAGCATATTGAGCCCGTTTTGCAAGACGCTGCCCGCTGGCCTCGGTTGCGGGAGCCTGCCGGGAATGCAAAGTGCTGAAAGCTTGCAGTTGCGGGTATTCCGTGTCATTCTGTTGCCCCGTGAATGACCGGGAATGGCTGTGGCGGTCCATGAACCGTTTGGCGAGAAACCGCAAAGGAGGCAGAGGGCGCATGGAAGAAAAAAATGTTATTGATCTGGATGCCCTGAGAAAGTCGGAGGGGGTTCGGAAGTTTCTGCAGGGGCTCGGCCGCTTGAAGTCATGGGGTGGCAAGGGCAAGTTCGCTTTTTTTGCGCTGGTCCTTGTGGTGATTCTGGTCAAATTCGTCTACGTGTATGTGGAACCTAACGAATACGGCATCAAGGTGGTGCGCATCGGCACGAGCCGGGGCGTCCAGCAGGAGATTTATCCGCCCGGTTACCATTTTCTGCTCCCTTTCGGCATGCAGTCGATGGAACGGCTGCCCCGCGATATCCAGGTGCTGGAGCTGACCAATTCGCCGGGAACGGCGGCCCGGGATGTCCGGGTCGATAATGCCGCCCATATCCAGACCTCGGACGGTTTCTTCGTCGATATCGACGTTTCGATCCTTTACCGCATCGTCGATCCCTACAAGGTGTTCACCATGATCGGACCGGGCACCCTGTACGAGGACAACGGCATCCTGCCCAAGGCGGAGCCGGCCCTCAAGACCGCCCTCGGCGAGCTGACCACCGAAGAGTTTTACAATAGCCCGCTGCGGGTGCAGAAGACCGAGAACGCCAAGGATCTGCTCAATGCCGAGCTGCGTCCCAAGGGGATCGAAGTCGAGCATGTGCTGGTGCGCTACTTCAAATACAGCGACGAGATCCAGAAGAACATCGAGGAGAAAAAACTCAAGGACCAGCTGGTTTTCAAAAACCAGGCCGAGGGGCGTGCCGCTGTTGAGGAGGCGACCCTGAAAAAGATCGTTCAGGAAGGGGAGGCGGCCCTCGCCGTGGAACTTGAGCGTGGTAATGCCTATACGGTCCGCAAGAACGCCGAGCGGGACCGCTACGTGAGGACCAAGCACGCCGAAGGGGACCTGCTGGTTAAACTGGCCGATGCGCAGAAGGTCAGCCTCAAGAACGATGCCCTGCAGGGGCAGGGTTCCGAGCGGATGGTGGGACTGAAGATGGCGGATGTCTACAAGGGACTGGAGACCGTGATCCTCCCCAGCGACGGCCCGACGGGGGTCAACCCTCTGGATCTCGACTCGACGCTGCAGATGTTTGACGTGCGCAAAGGAGGCAAGCGATGAGATTCTTTAAGGGCATTACGCTGCTGGCGCTTGTTTCCGGCCTTCTTTCCGGCTGTGTTCCCCACACCACCGGGGATACCGAAGTCGGTGTGCGCACGGTGAAGTTTTCCCCATTCGGCAATCAGGGGGTGGAAGACCGCGTCTACGCCCCCGGTTCGACCTATTTTTTCCTGCCGTTTGTCAACGACTGGCATACCTTCGACACCAAGCTGCAGAACCTGGAAATGAACATCCAGTCCCACCGCGGCGACCGCCGCGGCAAAGACGACCTGTTGTTCAAGACC
>QKGY01000176.1 GCA_003250235.1 Desulfuromonadaceae bacterium | reverse complement strand
AAAGAGAAAGTGGCGCACGATGTCCATGGTTTTGGGCAGGGCGGCCTCTTCGGTGAAGGCGGCAGCCTCCTTGGCGTCGTAATACATGCGGGTGGCGGCAAGCTGCATCTCGTACCCCTTGAGGTCGGTTCCGGAGGCAACGCCCATGGCGGTACGTGCCGCCTTGCCGGCTTCGGTGTCGGAGGACATGATCTTCATGGTTTCATACCAGGCGCCTGCCAGGGCTTTGCCGAATGCCGGGTTGTCCTGAAGCACCTTGGTGTTTGCCACGGTCAGGTCGATGATCTCGCCGGGGATGTTGCTGGAATCGAACACCTTGTGCGCGCCAGGCATGGCGGCGATTTCGGCTACCAGCGGGTTCCAGGTTACCACGGCGGTAACGTCGGGGGTGCCGTAGGCGGCGACCATGTCGGCATCCGAGGTGTTGACGACCTGGATATCGCGCTCGCTCAGACCGATGGACTCGAGGGCACGGGCGAGAAGGTAGTGGGAGACGGACAGCTCGACCAGGTTGACATTCTGCCCTTTGATGTCTTTCAGGGATTTTTTGTCTTTGAGGATGACCGCGTCATTGCCGTTGGAGAAGTCCCCAACCAGCACGGCGGTGGTGTCCACCCCGCCGACGCAGGGGATAGCCAGGGTATCCATGTTGGTGGCGGTCACGGCGTCAAATGCGCCCGAGGTGTACTGGTTGATCGACTCGATGTAGTCGTTGAACTGAACCACGTCGATCTGGATGCCGTACTTGTCGGCCCATTTCTTGACAATACCCTGATCGGCCGCCCAGCCCCAGGGCATCCAGCCGGCATAGATCGACCAGGCGAGCTTGAAATTCTTCTTCGGTTGCGCAAAAGCTGCAGGGGTGAAAGACGTCGCGATGAGAACCATCGCAATCAACAGAAAGGTGAAACGGTGCATCTTCTTCATGGGGCCAGTCCTCCTTGTAGAATCTGGGGGAGATCCTCTGGATTTCTGGCTGCCGAAAGACTTGAATCCTGGCTACGCCATCGTCCAAAAGTCTCCCGGGCTTTTGTCCCGCCGTGTACCCGATTGCTGTTCACCAATCGAGCAGCTGCTCTCGGACCAGGCACCGGAAGACTCTCTCCCGGCCGGAACCCTAGCGGCTCTCTTCACTCCCGCAACCATGCCACAGCTATGCCAATATTGCAAAACGTTTAATTTCAATAAGTTACAAAAACAACTTTTTCCCGGAGATCCCCAAGATGGTTAATTTTCCATCGCCGTGCCTACAAATTGAGCAGGAATGGCTTTCCCAGGATATAAAAAAGGCCGGTCTTGCGACCGGCCCTTTGACATGCCTCTATTTTTTTCCCAGCTCCATCGAGCGCCGTGTAGCGGCGCCGACGGCCTCCATCATCATCGCCCGCAGGCCCCGTTCTTCCAGCACCCGGATTGCGGCGATGGTGGTACCGCCCGGGGAGCAGACCTTGTCGCGCAGCAGCGCGGGGTGTTCGCCGCTCTCGCGCACCAGCTTGGCCGCGCCCAGCACCGTCTGCACCGCCAGGGCAAGAGCGACGTCGCGACGCAGCCCTTCCTGCACGCCGCCGTCGGCCAGGGCTTCGATAAAGGTGAAAACGAATGCCGGGCCCGAACCGGAAAGCCCGGTGACGGCATCCATCTGGCTTTCGCTGACCCACTGCACCGTCCCCACCGTCTCGAACAGGTTCCGGGCGACGCGCTTGTCATCCGCGGTGGCGTGACGACCGGCACACAGCGCCGCGGCCCCCGCACTGACCAGGGCCGGGGTGTTGGGCATGGCACGGATCACCCGGGGCTTGCCGGGCAGAGCATTCTCTACGCTTACGGTCGGAACGCCGGCGAGGATGGTGATCAGCAGTTTGTCATCGGTGATGGATTCCTGGACATCCATCAGGACCTCCTCGGCGATCTGCGGCTTGATGGCCAGCAGGATCAGGTCGCAGGAAGCCACCAGCTCTTTGTTGCCGGACGCCGCCGTGATCTGATAGCGCTCCAGCATCAGTTGGCAACGCTCCTCGTCCGGCTCCGACACCGTGATGCCGCCGGCCGGGAATCCCCCCTTGAGCAACCCCTTGATGAAGGCTTCGGCCATATTGCCGCCGCCGATGAATCCGATCTTTCCGATACCTTCCATGTTCTCTCTTCCTTTCCCCGAATATCTGGCCTGATCGGTAGTAAATCGGAAAACAGGGGCAATGTCAATCGGGCTCTTCTGCCCGGCACCCTCTGCAAAAAACGTTTCCTGCGCAAAAAGCACTTTGCAAATAAAAGGATTTGCCATATCCTGTGCGGCTGTTAAGTTTATACCGGTTGACAACCGGCGTGCATTCCGAAGACATCTCCCCTGCGGCCGACCCGGCCCTGGCGTTGAAAGGATCGAAACCATGGATCTGTGGTACACCGAAAAACACTCCGAGAACGTCGGCATCACCATGAAGGTGACCAAAACCCTCTTCTCCGGCAAGAGCGAATTCCAGCAGCTCGACATCGTCGAGACCCTCGAATACGGGCGCATGATGCTGCTCGACGGCCTGGTCATGTGCACCGAGCGCGACGAATTCGTCTACCACGACATGATCACCCACCCCGCCCTCTTCACCCACCCGAACCCCAAGCAGGTGCTGGTCATCGGCGGCGGCGACGGCGGCACCATCCGCGAGATCGTGAAGCACAAAGGGGTCGAGCTCGCCACCCTGTGCGAAATCGACGGCCTGGTCATCGACAAGTCGGTGGAACTGCTGCCGACCCTGTCCTGCGAGATCGACGGCAAGAACCCCCGGGTCAAACTGCATGTCGACGACGGCCTCGCCTACATCCGCGACCACCAGAACGAGTTCGACGTCATCATGGTCGACTCCACCGACCCGATCGGACCGGCTGTCGGCCTGTTCGAAGAGGACTTCTACCGTCTGGTGCACGGGGCGCTCAAAGAGGACGGCATCATGGTGGCGCAGAGCGAGTCCCCCTTCTACCACGCCGAGATCCAGAAGAGCATGTTCGGCAACCTGCGCAACGTCTTCCCCATCGTGGAGATGTACCAGGCGTTCATCCCGACCTACCCCAGCGGCTTCTGGAGCTTCGCCTTTGCCAGCAAAAAATATCACCCGGTCAAGGACTTCAACCGCGAGCGGGCTGCCAACCGCGGGTTCTACACCAAGTACTACAACGAGGACCTGCACCTCGGCGCCTTCATGCTGCCGACCTTC
>QKGY01000374.1 GCA_003250235.1 Desulfuromonadaceae bacterium | reverse complement strand
CGTGACGCCGGCGGATGGGCCGTCCTTCGGCGTGGCGCCTGCCGGTACATGCAGGTGGACGAAATGGGTGTCGAAGTAGTCCGCCTGCGCTCCGTATTGCTCCAGGTGAGCCATGACGTAGGAGTAGGCGATCTCCGAACTCTCCACCATGACATTGCCCAGCTGGCCGGTCTGTTTGAACCCCTTGGCCTTGCTGGGCATGGCGGTGGCCTCTATGGGCAGGGTGGCGCCGCCCATGCTGGTCCAGGCCAGCCCCGTCACAACCCCGGGTACATCCTCGAAAACCTCCTCTTTGGTGAAAACCGGTTTCCCCAGGTACGTATCGAGATCCGAGATCCGAATGACGATTGAGTCCTTGCGACCGTCGGCAAATTCCATGGCGGCTTTGCGCATGATCCGTTTGATCCGGTTCTCCAGGTTCCGGACTCCGGCTTCGCGGGCATAACCGTCGATGATCTTTTCCAGCGCATCGCGGCGGATACTGACCTGTCCCTTTTCCAGCCCGTGGCTCTTGAGCGCCTTGGGGATGAGATAGCGTTTGGCGATCTCGATCTTCTCTTCGAGGATGTAGCCGGAGAGGTGGATGATCTCGGTGCGGTCGAGCAGCGGAGCCGGAATGGTGTCGAGCTGGTTGGCCGTTGCCACGAACAGCACGTTGGACAGGTCGAAAGGGACATCCAGGTAATGGTCACGGAACGTGGCGTTCTGCTCCGGATCGAGAACCTCCAGCAGCGCCGAAGCGGGATCGCCCTGGAAGGAGGCACCGATCTTGTCGATTTCGTCCAGCATCAGCACGGGGTTTGCGGTCGCGGCATTTTTCATCGCCTGGATGAACTTGCCCGGCATGGCGCCGATGTAGGTCCGGCGATGCCCTTTGATCTCCGCCTCGTCGCGCATTCCGCCGAGGGAAAAACGGAAGAAGGAGCGGCCCAGGGCGCTGGCGATGCTTTTGCCGACGGAGGTCTTGCCGACCCCGGGAGGGCCGACAAGCAACAGGATCGACCCGGAAATATCCCCTTTCATCTTGCCGACGGCGATGAATTCCAGAATGCGCTCCTTGACGTCTTTGAGACCGTAGTGGTCGCGGTCGAGAACCTTGCGTGCTCTGTCCAGGTTATAAGCGTCCTTGCTGAACTTTCCCCACGGGAGGATCGTCAGCCAGTCCAGATAGTTGCGGCTTACGGTGTATTCCGGAGAGGAGGGGTCGAGAAGTTTCAGCTTCGCCATCTCCTCTTCGATGGTTTTGGCGGCCTCCGGATTGGGTTTGAGGGATTTAAGCCGTTGCTGGAATTTTTCCGTTTCAGCGGTCTTGCCATCTTTCTCCAGCCCCAGCTCTTTCTTGATGGCTTTGAGCTGCTCCTTGAGGAAATACTCCCGCTGCTGGGCCGATACTTTCTCCTCGATCTGCTTGGTGATCCGGCTTTGCAACCGGCTGACTTCCAGTTCCTTCTTGAGCAGAATCAGCACGCGGTCTATGCGCTTGCGCACATCGATGGTCGAGAGGATCACCTGCAGTTCCTGGCCGTCGGCGGTGGTCAGGTTCGCGGCGAAATCAGCCAGCCGGCCGGGGTCGTCCATGCTGGAGCGGTTCAGGAACAGCTTGATCTCTTCAGAGAACAGCGGATTGAGCTGAACCAGCTCTTTGAGGGTGGTGATGATGGCGAGAGAATAGGCCTTGAGCTCCTGGTTGACCGACAATTCGGTGCCAAATCGGTACTGAACCCTGGCCTGAAGTCCTCTGGGGGTGTTTTGAACGTCTTCGATGGCAAACCGCTCCAGGCAGTTCACCAGAAGCTGGACATTGTCGTCATTGATATCGATGATCCGGACGATTTTTCCGGCAACCCCTGTATGATGCAGGTTGTCCGGACCATCTTCCTGATCGACGTTCTTGACCAGAACGAGACCAATGGCGTGCGATGGGGATTCCATCGCTTGCCGGATTGTCTCGACCTTGTCTTTTCCCGAGAGCATCATGGGGATCAGAACGCCGGGAAAGGCGGGTCTGGGGCGCAGGGGGACGATGGACAGTTCGGTGGGAAGAATTTCCGCCGCGAGGACCAGTCCCCCTTCCGGTTTATCCTCGGTCTCCTCCTGAAGGTCTATGTCTTTCTCAGGGTGTTTATCCTGTTCGTCGTTCATGAGAGTTTCGCTCCTTGCGTAGGTGTCTGACGGTTCTCGAAACCTAATCATTCGACAGGGGATTGTCAACCTCTGCGAGAGTGGGAGATCTTGTTTCCCGTGTGGGGGGATTGTTGTTTCAACCCGCTGCAGATTTTTTCCGGCGGTTAGAAACGGTCAGAAAAAACGATGGCTGAGCGCCAGGTGGAAAACCACGTCGGGAGCGCTGTCGACAACAATATCTTCGGTGACCCCCAGATCAAGAACCGTTCGGGGAGAGAACCCCAGACTGCCCCCCAGGGCAAGCTGGGCGGAGTTGCTGCCGATTTCCGTCAGATCGCTGTGGTTGTAAAAAGCGGTGTTGCCGTCCACCTGGAGTTTGAAGGCGATCCAGGACGTCGGAGACCATCCCATCCCCAGCGTTCCGAACCCGGCCAGATGGCGTTGCTGCCGATCGAGAACCTCTGAATCGCTCATCACAAGCAGGCCGCCACCGGCCCAGAGCGCCCAATCTCCTCCCATGCCGGGGCGTTGCGTAAGAGCGTTGATCTGCACGGCGGCATCGGTACTGCCGCTTCCAAGCAGGCGGTCGCTGTCGCCGGTGGGCAGCTTGAGGGAGATGCGCAGGGCAACGCTCTGGTGCTCGTTGCTTTGTTGGCGATCCAAAAGCTGCCAACCGAGGGAAAACCGCAGGTCTCCCAGCCCTTCGCAGTCATCGGTCAGGGAGAGCTGCGTCTGCCCCGCGCGAATATACCGGTAGGCCAGCTGGTTTTTCGGTGCCGTATCCCGACCCCCCTGAGGCAGGGAAAAAAAGGAATGCCAGTTTTCGATGAATCCGTCGAGAAAGCCACCCCGATGCCAGATGACGGGGATGTCCATGCCGGCTTCCAGTCCGGAAGCAAGTCCCTGGCGCCAAGAGAGGGTCAAACGGGTTGTTTCGCCGTCGAGCAGAATACTTTCTTCGCCGGTGGTGTGCGTGGTGTAGCTGCTGGCCAGATCCATCATGAGGGAAAGTTCCGCCTGCCCCGACTCCAGAAGGGCGCTGCGCTCGGCCGTGGGTAGTCCGTAAATCTGCACCAGAGGGTTCTGGTTGCTGACG
>QKGY01000270.1 GCA_003250235.1 Desulfuromonadaceae bacterium | reverse complement strand
CAGCGAGCCCATGGGGATGTTCGAGCTATCGTCCAAGGACATCACCCTGTTCAAACGTCACCCGGAAGCGACCAGCGCCCGCAATATGCTGAACTGCACCGTGGCCAGGATGTTCGAAGCGGGCAACCGGGTCGGGCTTGAGCTAGACTGCGGCGGCCAGCGCCTGGTATCGCAGATCGTCGGTGAGGCGGCTCGCGATCTCGGGTTAAAACCGGGTGGGGAGATTATCGCCGTCATCAAGGCATCCGCTTTTCGAAGACTCTACTGAGAGGCTGTGCGGCCGCCCCCCCCTGAGCCATGACAGGGTGGTTCCGGTCGAAAGCACAGGCGTCAGTAGACGCACAATCCGGCAAAGAAGACGGATCAGGACAGCGAAGCCCGGTTCCCAACGATGGGAACCGGGCTTCTTTTTTTTCTTTTTGCGCCGCGTAGGCGGCAACTCAATCAGGAGGAAAACATGCACCATCGGCTGACAACGCACATCGTGCTGACCCTGTTTTTCGTGCTGGCCACGACACTTCCGGGCGAAGCGAGAACCCTCGAGGAAATCCTCAAAGACAAGGGTGTGATCACGGCAGAAGATTACGCCGAGGCCAGCAAGAGCACGCTGGTTTCGTACAAACCGGGCAAAGGGATATCGGCCACCAGTGCCGACGGGCAGTCCTCCCTGAAAATCGGCGGGTGGGCCCAGTTTATTTATCGCTACACCGACAAGGATGATCCGGCCAAGGACAACATCAGCGATTTCGACATCCGTCGCTTCAAGCTGGTCTTCCAGGGCAATCTGTTGAGCAAGAATTTCGGCTACAAATTTCAGGGCGACGTCTCCAGCGGCTTTCGCACCGAGGACGCCTTCGTCAATTACAAGGTTGCTTCCCCGCTGACCCTTCAGGCTGGCCAGTTCAAGCCCCCCCAGGCCCGTCAGGAATTGATTTCTGCAGCCAGGCAGCTTTTCCCTGAACGCTCACTGGCCAACGATACCTTCAACCTCGGCAGGGATCAGGGATTGCAGGCCTCAGGAAGTCTGGCGGACAAACGTCTGGAATACCGTCTGGGAATTTTCAACGGAAACGGACCTAATATCAGTAACCCCGACGACAACCACATGGTCGCCGGTCGCATCGACATCAACCCTCTGGGTGCCGTGGCTTTTGACGAAGCCGGCTGGACCGATGACAAGCCTAAGCTCAATCTTGGCGCCTCCTTTGCCTGGGAAAAGATAAGCGCCAGCGATGTCGGCAGCGGATTCGACAAAGACAACGATATCATGGATGTTGCCCTCAACCTGGACGGACTCACCGCAACCACTTTTGCCACCGCGTTCGGCAATGATCTGTCCTGGCTGCTGTGGACCGCCAACATGGATGCCACCTGGAAAGGCGCCAGCTTCGCCGCGGAATACTACCGCCTCAACGCCGACCCTCAATCGGGAAACGATTGGAACGCCAGCGGATATTACCTGCAGGCCGGCTACCAGATCCTTCCCAAGCAACTGGAGATCGCCGCGCGGTATTCATCGATCAAATCAACGGACACCCAGGCCTCGGCTCATTTCGATAAAAGTGAAACCCAGCTCGGCGTAAATTATTATTTCTCCGCGCATACGGTTAAACTTCAGTCGGATCTGACGTTGGTTACGGATGACTGGAACCCGAATCAGGACGATATGATAGCCCGCCTGCAATTTCAATTTTACTTCTGATTGACAATGGCGAATCGGATGAAAAAATACTTTATATGAGACAAGAGCCAACCCTTATAAGGAGAACACCATGAAACTCAGTGCCCGCAACACGCTTAAAGGAATAATCAAAAAAATCATGCTGGGAGCCGTCAATGCCGAGGTCGTCATCGAACTCCCCGGTGGCGCGCAGGTCACCTCGATTGTGACCAAGGAAGCCGTTGAGTCTCTCGGGCTGACGGAAGGCAAACCCGCCTACGCCATCGTCAAGGCCACCAACGTCATGATCGGTGTGGATCATTAGCCTGAAAAGAATTTGTTAGCCCGAAAGGTAAGCAAAACGGCCATCCCGGAAGAATCGTGGGATGGCCGTTTCTGTATCCTGGTGGCCTGTCCGGCATCGACAAAAAATTCTGCCAGCCCTGCTCACCGCTGTCTTATATGCCCGGCGGCCATCCCTCTGCCGTTGCCGCCGTCACACGTCTCGTCATTTTTCATCCGTCATCAATGCGGCAACGATCCGCTGTCAGAACTTCACCGGAAAAGACATCGGCTCAGCGTCATTATGCTATCCTTGAACGGTACGTATCCTTCACCCCCCTGACGCACAGCGGAAAGTCACACGATTGGAGACATGAAAATGAGCGATCTGCTCCAGCAGGAAGTCCATTGCACGCGCCATCTTGAGCCTGCGGGCTCCCCCATCCGCATGATCCTGGAACCCAAGGATAAAGATCTGGGCGGTTTTACGGTACGACGATTGTTGCCGACGCCGGAGCTGCGATCCGTCGGACCGTTCATCTTCTTCGACCATCTCGGCCCGGTGGATTTTCCTCCCCACAGGGGGATCGACGTCCGCCCCCACCCGCACATCGGCCTGGCCACGATTACCTATGTGTTTGAAGGGGAAATTCTTCACCGGGACAGCCTGGGAAATGTCCAGTCCATCCGCCCGGCCGAGATCAACTGGATGACCGCCGGCAAAGGTATCGCCCATTCGGAACGCACGCCCCCTGAAGTCCGGCAGCACGCGCACCGTCTTCACGCCCTGCAGCTCTGGATCGCTTTGCCTGAAAAGGAGGAGCAGACCGAGCCGTTTTTCACTCACTACGGGTCGGAGTCCCTTCCACAA
Organism: Desulfuromonadaceae bacterium; assembly: GCA_003250235.1. GTDB lineage: Bacteria > Desulfobacterota > Desulfuromonadia > Desulfuromonadales > SZUA-540 > SZUA-540. The sequence continues at coordinate 416 of QKGY01000270.1, read as the reverse complement.
GTAACCAGGGGGGGCTCCTCAATCCGGGTATTGATCGGCGAAGCCTTCGGCGAGACATCGGCCGTCAGAACCCACTCCCCCACCCTCTATGTCGAGGTGAACCTCAAGAAGGGAGAGACCGTCCCGGTCCCCGAGCATGTCGAGGAACGGGCCGTCTACGTGGTGACGGGCTCGGTGTCGGAACAGGGGCGCGACGTTCCCCTTCATACCCTGGCGCTCTTTGATCAGTCCGCCGGCATCACGTTGACTGCCCGCGAGGACAGCACCCTGGTCTTTATCGGCGGCACGTCTCTGGGGAAAAGGACACTGTGGTGGAATCTTGTCGCCACGCGGCGCGAACTGATCGAAACCGCCAAACAGGGCTGGAAGGACAGAACTTTTCCCCAGGTCCCCGGCGAAACCGAATATATTCCCTT